>CANGCT010000037.1 GCA_947452415.1 Flavobacteriaceae bacterium | reverse complement strand
GCTTTATCATTGAACACATTCGATCCAAAAAGATCCGATTTTCTACCGGCTTCTTCAAATTTTACAGGCTTTCTACCTGATGCTTCTTTTAATGCTTGAAAACGTAAAGTTGACATAAAAATTAATTTTAAAGTTATACCCTATTTATTTTATGCAAATATAAAAATATTTTGAATTTAAATTTAATTATACCCTATTTTTTTAGGGGTAAATTTATAAATTGTGAATTTATAATTATGAATTATGAATTTCCACTAATGATTAATAAAGGTTATCTTTGTAATTCCTAATTTTTAATTCCTAATTAATTATGTTTGTTTGGATATTTTTTATACTCGCTATACTAATTTTTTTAGCTTTAGATTTAGGTATTTTTAATAAAACGCCTCACGTTATTAGTTCCAAAGAAGCTGGTAAGTGGACTGCCGTTTGGGTCACACTTTCCTTTGCATTCTCAGGAGTGATTTATTGGCTGTACCAAGGCAATTATATTACCAATCCCGACCAACTAAAACCAGCAGAGGCTTCGATAAAGTTTCTTACAGGTTATTTAATAGAGTTATCCTTGAGTGCGGATAATATATTTGTAATAGCTATCATATTTGCATCCTTTAAAATTGCACAAAAATACCAACATCGAGTTTTGTTTTGGGGAATTATTGGCGCCATTATTTTTCGAGGTTTAATGATTTTCTTTGGAGTAATCTTAATTCGGAAAGTAGATTGGATTACGTATGTTTTTGGAAGTTTCTTGGTGTTTACAGCTATTAAAATGTTATTTAAAAAAGAAGACGAAGACGAATTCAATCCTAAAGAATCGAAAGTTTATAAAATAATAGGAAAGGTAATCCCGATTTCCCACCACCGCGATAAAGAACATTTTATTATTAAAGAAAACAATCGCAATTATGCTACGCCACTTTTAGTTGCGCTTCTTGTAATTGAAGTAATGGATGTAGTATTTGCTTTAGATAGCGTTCCCGCAATCTTAGCCATAACCTCCGATCCTTTTTTAGTATTTAGTTCGAATATTTTTGCCATATTGGGCTTGCGCTCTATGTATTTCTTCTTGGCAAACATGTTACAAAAATTCAGTTATCTAGAATACAGTTTGATTGCAATTCTAACTTTTGTAGGAATAAAAATGCTACTGGTTCATTTCTATAAATTCCCAGAATGGGTGTCTTTAAGTTTTATTGCGGTAGCTTTACTAACCGGAATTGTGGTTTCGCTAAAAATGGCAGATACAGTAACTGACGAGAGACCTTCTCCAGATGAAGAATAAAAAAAGAGGTGCACTTGTTACAACCTCTTTTCAACAAACAAATTATAGACTAACCAAAAATCTATTTTATTTTAAGTACTTTAGAAGGATCAATATGGTAGGCATTAAGCACTGCATTATAATTATTAAAGTCAACAGTATTTGTATTTTTATTTCCGAAAAAACCAGGAATTACAACAACTCTAAGAACTTGATTGGTTCTATAAGCAGCAGAAACTCCTGCTAAATCAAATCCATCCATATAAACATTCACATCATATTTAGTGAAATCAAAATCATATCTAAAATCTAAAGTTCCATTGTTCATAAAATAAGACTCAGGCAACAATTTCCATACATCGGCTCCATTAGAAACTGCCGAAAGGCGATACATCAATAGCATATCCGAAGAATAAATTGTATGTGGAAAAGTAATTAAATTACTAAAATTATTTCCAGTAGAAAATGATCTTGTAAACTCCCAAACTTCACTTATAGTATCGTTGTCGGTAGTAGTAATTGGTGTGGTATCGTGAACGGTACAAGATGGAAACGATAGCATCCCAATTATTGCTAAAAATAATGTAAATTTTTTCATGGGGTTTAATTTAAAAAGTTAGTACTAATTAATGCTATTCAATACTTGTGCCAAACTTTAAAATAAACAAAAAATTGTACCTTTGACAGATGGAAAAAGAAGTAAAACTTTATATGATAATGCTAGGATGTCGACCAAAAGGTAGATATACAGAGCAACACGACATTTTTTTTGGTATTGGAAATTCTTTAAAAGACTTAATTCCGAGTATGAACGCTTTTTGGCTAGAAGCCAAAGGTCAAATTCATATTGATGCTTGGCGCGAAGTTACTATAGTGGATAATTTTCAAATTAAAGTACTTCCAAAAGGAACTGCAATCGCTTCTGCTTCGCAATTATTTTTCATTAATCTTGGTGGATACAAAGAAAATGAATTTGAAGAATACCATTATAAAATGTTAGCGGTTGGCGATTCCTTATCAGAAGTTACCAAAAAAGCCAAAGACACCGCTTTCCACAAACATTGCGGGTTTAAGGGCGCTACATCGCATATTGATGATAAATTTGGGATTGATATTGACGATGCCTTTAAGGTTGGCGAGATTTTACTACCTATCTTTACAGACCAATTTGAAATACAAATTACTCCAAATCCAAATGTTGTAAATGATAAATTGCACATTGGGTATTTAAAAATGGATAAAATCTTATAATTATGGGCCGAAATAACGAAGGGAATATCAAAAAACACAACGACAAACTTCACAAAGAACAGGATAAAGAAAAAGCTAAAAAAGTAGCTCGTGAAGAAAAACGAAAAGAAATTGTTCGGAAATTCAATGAAAACAAAAACAATGGCTAATTGTTATTGTGGC
Organism: Flavobacteriaceae bacterium; assembly: GCA_947452415.1. Lineage (GTDB taxonomy): Bacteria > Bacteroidota > Bacteroidia > Flavobacteriales > Flavobacteriaceae > Flavobacterium. Next base: position 22,261 of record CANGCT010000037.1, on the reverse strand, counting down.
ACTAATAAACCTTTTGAAAATTGCTGCCAGATTTATTTAACAGGAGCCAAAAAAGCACCTACTGCCGAAACTTTAATGCGATCTAGATATTCGGCTTATGCTATTGGTAACGCAGATTATCTTGTGGCAACTACGCATTATTCCACCCGAAAACTTCATAGAAAAGAGGATGTTTTAGAATGGAGCCAAAGCAACCATTGGATGCAATTGAAGGTTTTAGCATCCACGGAAACTACAGTAAAATTCAAAGCCTACTATTCAGATTACAACGGGAAAGCGCAAGTTCACGAAGAACATTCTACTTTTGTTCTAGAAAATGGTAGTTGGTTTTATGTAGATGGCGAATACTAAAGTTTATTTCTAATCGGAATCCAAATTTCCTCCTCAGAGTTTGGATCGTTATTCTTGTATTTTTCTCCAAGAATTTCAAATTGCGGATGATTTCCTAATTCATATTCCGAAGCTGGCAACCATTCTGTATAAATTGCATTAAAAAATGCTGCTACATTACTTTGATCTCCTTTGTAACAAAAAACGGCATATACTCCTTGTGGGATTTCTAATTCTTTCATTCCTTTTGGAATAAAATCAAAATTAGAAACCGCAACCGCAGCCCATTTCACAAAAGGCGTATTGGTATTAAAATCGAAATTAGCAGGGTTGATTTGAATATTGTACAAATCTGTTCCAATAGTGTTTAGAATCTCTTTTCTGTGAGGCATGAAACTACTCCACAATTCAAAGGCACGATAATCGGCATAAGTAAACGAAAGATTTTTACCTATAAATTTAGTGGCTGGGAAGTTTTTTATTGTTGGGTTCATAGATTATAAAATTTGTCTTTTTCCCAATTCATAGGATTTTCAAAGATATAGTTTTGAATGATATCAAATGATTTTGAATTTCGAATAATATGATCATGAAATCTAGATTGCCAACCAAAATCGGAATTTATTTTTCTACATTCAAAAGAACAACGCCCTTTGTACCATCGAATTATTTTGGAAATATTATCATTCAACATTGGATTTTTATCACCAGAAAATCCACCATTTTTATTCGGTAGAGACGCGATTAATCGCGTCTCCTTATTATCTGTGGGTTCTATATTGTTATACGCGATTAATCGCGTCTCCTTATTATCTGCGGGTTCTATATTGTTAGACGCGATTAATCGCGTTTCTTTATTATCTATTGATTCTATATTGTTAGACGCGATTAATCGAGTTTCTTTATTATCTATTGATTCTATATTGTTAGACGCGATTAATCGCGTTTCTTTATTATCTATTGATTCAATATTGTTAGACGCGATTAATCGCGTCTCTTTATTATCTATTGATTCAATATTGTTAGACGCGATTAATCGAGTTTCTTTATTATCTATTGATTCAATATTGTTATACGCGATTAATCGCGTTTCTTTATTATCTATTGATTCAATATTGTTAGACGCGATTAATCGCGTTTCTTTATTATCTATTGATTCAATATTGTTAGACGCGATTAATCGCGTTTCTTTATTATCTATTGATTCTATATTGTTAGACGCGATTAATCGAGTTTCTTTATTATCTATTGATTCAATATTGTTAGACGCGATTAATCGCGTCTCTACCGATTGCGAAACAATTTTATTAATAATCAATATCCCGTGAACATGGTTTGGCATTACCACAAAATTTCCTAATTCAATAAACGGAAATTGATTAGGTATTTCTAACCATAATTGTTCTGCAATTTTTCCTATTTCAGACAATTGCACGGTACCATTTTGAACAACACCAAAAAAATGTTCTCTATTTTGGGTGCAAATCGTGATAAAATAGGCACCATTGGTTCCGTAATCCCATGTTTGTAATCGACTAGATGGTATTCGGTATTTATTTTGAAATTTATTTTGCATAGCACTCTACATAATATAGTATTACTAATTTATTCATAATTTATAAATTTTGAAAATTTATCAAAATAAAATCGGATTTCATTTGAAATTAAAAATAATAAAAAAGACGCGATAAATCGGATTTCATTTGAAATTTTTAATAAAAAAAGACGCGATAAATCGCGTCTCTACATATTTCGTCTATATTGTCCGCCAACTTCAAACAGCGCACTGGTAATTTGTCCTAATGAACAAACTTTGGTAGCTTCCATTAATTTTTCAAAAATATTTTGATTATTAATAGCGGCTTCTTGAAGAATAGCAATATGTTCGGCTACTTTATTAGCACTTGTTTTTTGTAAATTGGTCAACATATCAATTTGATATAGTTTTTCTTCTTCGGTAGCACGAATAATTTCTGCAGGAATTACCGTTGGCGAACCTTTGGAACTCAAGAAGGTATTTACTCCGATAATCGGAAATTCACCTGTATGTTTCAAAGTTTCGTAATACAAACTTTCCTCTTGAATTTTTGATCGTTGGTACATCGTTTCCATTGCACCAAGAACTCCGCCACGTTCAGTGATACGATCGAATTCTAGCAATACAGCATTCTCTACTAAATCGGTTAATTCTTCAATGATGAACGAACCTTGAATTGGATTTTCGTTTTTAGCTAAACCTAATTCTTTATTGATAATCAACTGAATTGCCATTGCTCTACGAACCGATTCTTCGGTTGGCGTAGTGATTGCTTCGTCATAAGCATTGGTATGCAACGAATTACAGTTATCGTAAATTGCATATAATGCTTGCAAAGTGGTACGAATATCATTGAAATCAATTTCTTGTGCGTGTAAAGAACGACCAGAAGTTTGAATATGGTATTTCAACATTTGTGCTCTTTCGTTAGCTCCGTATTTATTTTTCATGGCTTTCGCCCAAATTTTACGCGCTACACGACCAATTACGGCATATTCTGGATCCACCCCATTAGAGAAAAAGAAAGATAAGTTTGGTCCGAAATCATTAATATTCATTCCGCGACTTAAATAATATTCCACGTAAGTGAAACCATTAGAAAGTGTAAACGCCAATTGCGAAATAGGATTTGCACCAGCTTCTGCAATATGGTATCCCGAAATGGAAACCGAATAAAAGTTACGCACATTTTCTTTAATGAAATATTCTTGTACGTCTCCCATCAATCGCAAGGCAAATTCGGTAGAAAAAATACAAGTATTTTGTGCTTGATCTTCTTTCAAAATATCCGCTTGAACCGTGCCACGAACTTGTGTTAAGGTTTTTATTTTTATTTCGTTATAGACTTCCAAAGGCAACACCAGATCTCCGGTAACTCCCAAAAGCATCAAGCCTAAGCCATTGTTTCCTTCGGGTAAATCGCCCTGGTATTTTGGTCTGGCAGTTCCTTTTTTCTTATAGATTTCGTTAATTTTTTCTTCAACTTCTACTTGAAGATTATTTTCAACAATATATTTTTCACAATTTTGATCGATAGCGGCATTCATAAAAAAGCCTAACAACATTGGTGCTGGACCGTTTATTGTCATCGAAACAGAAGTCATTGGATGACTCAAATCGAAACCAGAATACAATTTTTTAGCATCATCCAAACAACAAATAGAAACTCCAGCATTACCTATTTTTCCGTAAATATCAGGACGAATATGTGGGTCATTTCCGTAAAGGGTTACACTATCAAAAGCAGTTGAAAGTCGTTTGGCAGGCAAACCAGCACTTACATAATGAAAACGTTTGTTGGTTCGTTCTGGACCACCTTCACCAGCAAACATCCGGCTAGGGTCTTCACCTTCTCGCTTGAACGGATATAATCCGGAAGCAAAAGGAAATTCACCTGGAACATTTTCTTGTAAATTCCATTTCAAAATATCACCCCAGGCTTGGTACTTTGGCAATGCTATTTTCGGAATTTGAGAATGCGATAAACTCTCAGTATGAGTAGCAATTTTAATTTCATTATCCCGAACTTTAAAACTATAAAATGGGTTTTTATATTTGTTTACTTTTTCTTCCCAAGATAAAATTACTTCCCAATTGTATGGATCAAGGTTCATTTTTACTCGGTCGAATTCTTTATGAAGTAATTCCAAAAATTGATGAGATTCCTCCTTCGTCGGAATGACAATATCCACTAAACCAACTTTAGTTAATTCCGGTGGTTTACCTGAAACGGTTTCAATGGTTTTGAAAATCCCGTATAATTTTTGAGCAACTTCCACTTGTGAAAGAGCTGTTTCATCGTATTTTCTATTATTCTCTGCAATTTCAGATAAATAACGGGTTCTGTGTGGCGGAATTACAAATATTTTCTCGCTCATTTCACGAGTAATTTCAAACGTCGATTTTAAATCGGATCCCGTTTTCTCTACAATTTTATCCATAATAGATTTGTAGAGGGTGTTCATTCCTGGGTCATTGAATTGAGAAGCAATAGTTCCAAATATTGGCATGCTATCTACATTTTCATCCCACAGATTATGATTGCGTTGGTATTGTTTTTTTACATCACGGATGGCATCCAGAGCGCCTCGTTTGTCAAATTTATTAAGTGCTACTAAATCCGCAAAATCCAACATATCAATTTTTTCTAATTGGGTAGCTGCACCAAATTCTGGCGTCATTACGTATAAGGAAACATCCGAATGGTCCATGATTTCGGTATCACTTTGACCAATTCCGGAAGTTTCTAAAATAATGATATCGTATTTTGCTGCTTTTAAAACTTCAATGGCTTCATTTACATATTTAGACAAAGCCAAATTGGATTGACGTGTTGCCAACGAACGCATATAAACTCTAGGATTATTGATGGCATTCATACGAATTCTATCACCAAGCAAAGCACCACCTGTTTTTCTTTTGGATGGATCTACGGAAATCAAACCGATAGTTTTTTCTGGGAAATCGATTAAAAAACGTCTAACCAATTCGTCTACCAAAGAAGATTTACCAGCACCACCTGTTCCTGTAATTCCTAGAACTGGAGCCCCCCCAGCCCCCGAAGGGGGAGCTTGAGAGGTTTGAGGAAAAACTTTGTGGAATTCATCGGGTTTGTTTTCGGCTAATGAAATTAATCGAGCAATTGTGTTAACTTCTTTTTTCGCAAGCATTTCCACAATATGTGCAGCTCCCCCTTCGGGGGCGGGGGGGGATTGTTCTGCTCTTTTCACCAAATCGTTAATCATTCCTTGCAAACCCATAGCGCGTCCATCATCCGGAGAATAAATTCGTTCAATTCCGTAGGCTTGAAGTTCTTCAATTTCTGTGGGAAGAATTACACCACCCCCACCACCAAATATCTTGATGTGTCCTGCTCCTTTTTCTTTAAGTAAATCGTACATATATTTGAAATACTCGTTATGCCCACCTTGATAGGAAGTCATTGCAATAGCATTAGCATCCTCTTGAATAGCAGTATTTACTACTTCTTCTACACTTCTGTCGTGACCAAGATGAATGACTTCAACACCAGTAGACTGAATAATTCTACGCATGATGTTTATAGCAGCATCGTGACCGTCAAAAAGAGATGCAGCGGTAACAATTCTTACTTTATTTTTAGGAATATAGGGCGTTTGTGGTTCCATTGGTAATTTTTATTCGAATTTGAGAGCGCAATTTACGAATTTAATAATTTCACACACTTTTAATTACTCTAAATCTTTGCTTAGTAAAAGTACATTTAGTTTAATTTTAATACTATTTGTATATTGGGGCATTATTTTTGCTTTAGCATTTAAAATTAAAACAAAAAAGATGAAAAAATTATTCTGTTTACTATTTATAGTTCCAATGATTGGATTGGCACAATTGAAAAGTACTCCAAAGAAAATCACTATACCAAAACCTAAAATTACGTTACCAAAAGTTATTACAACAAACTCTGGACTTGCTAATCCTATCGATATTTCGGCTGGTCTGAAAGAAGCATTGAACAACGGAATAACCAAAGAAGTTTCTAAATTGACTGCGGTGGATGGTTTTTTAAAAAATGAAGCTGTTAAGATTATTATGCCTGCCGAATTGCAAAAAGTAGAAAGCACTTTACGAAAATTAGGTATGGGAAATTTAGCCGACCAAGGAATTACAGCCATGAATAGAGCAGCCGAAGATGCAGTTAAAGAAGCTACTCCTATTTTTGTTTCAGCAGTAAAAAACATGAATATCACCGATGCCAAATCAATACTTCTTGGAAGTGAAAATGCAGCAACAGTATATCTTCAAGGAACAACTAACAAAGATTTATATGCTAAATTTAGCCCTGTAGTACAACAATCTATTGGAAAAGTTGGTGCAGATGTAATTTGGAGTACGTTAATTAATAAATACAACAACATTCCATTTGTAACAAAAGTCAACCCAGATATTACGGACTATGTTACCAATAAATCCATGGAAGGAGTTTTCAAAATGATTGCTGTTGAAGAAAAAAATATTAGAACCAATTTAAAATCAAGAACTTCTCCATTACTACAAAGTGTGTTTGGATTATTGAATAAATAATAATTTGCAAAAAAATAACAACCAATAACATAAGAATAACATTCTCCTTACATTACTATCTGTAAAAGATCAGATATTTGCAATGTTATAAATGAGGATTTATAATTTTGTTTGGTTTAGTTAAGTTAAAGGAGATTGCCAGTGTTTGTTTAGCATTGGCATCTTTTTTTTTCAAAATTAATTTTGCTGAATAAAAGCAATTACTTCTTGGTTGAAAATAGTTGATTGTTCTACGTTAACCACATGACCACAGTTTTCTACTACAAATAATGTGGACGATTTAAAATGTTTCTCTACCACTTTTCTAACGGAAGGTAAAAACATATAATCTTCTTGTCCCATTACATAAAAGGTTGGGATGTTTAATTCCTGTTGGCGGAACCATTTTAGCACCGGATTGATTTCAGCAGTGAGTTTAAACCAACGAATAAACTCTTTTTGGTAGAGTTTTTTGGCTTCGTTTATGAATAATAATCGGGATTGTTTGTGGTTTTTATTGGGCATGATTACAAAAGCAAAAAATCGATACAACACCAAATAAGGCAAGACATATTTAAAGATATTCCCTAACTTCATTAAGATTTGGGAGCGGAAATTCATCTTTAAAATGGCGCCACCCATAATCATACTTTTTACTCTTTTGGGATGGACTTCTGCCAATTGACGAATAACGATAGTGCCTAAGGATATTCCAATAAAATGGGAAGTCTTTATTTTCAAATGATCTAAAACTTCCAAAACATCTTCGGCAATTGATTGGAACGTATATTTTTGTTGGAATGCTTTTTTTATCAGTTCGTTTGAATTTCCATGCCCTCGTAAATCCAACAACAATACATTAAAATGCTTTTGAAACTCCCGTATTTGCTTGAACCATATAGACGAACTTCCTCCTGCACCATGCACAAAAGTTACCCATTCCTTTGAATCTTCGTTTTTATATTGAGTGAACGCTATCAAAGAGTGTGAAGTATTTCTTTCATTTCTTGTTGCATTTTCATGGCCTCTGCTCTTGCTTTTTCTGCAAAATCAGTTCCATTAGATGCATAAATAATTCCTCGAGAAGAATTGATTAACAAACCTACATTCTTGCTCATTCCGTATTTGCAAACTTCTTGCAGGCTTCCTCCTTGTGCTCCAACTCCGGGAACTAGCAGGAAACTATCTGGAATTATTTTTCTGATTTCTGTAAAATATTCCGCTTTAGTTGCTCCTACTACATACATTAGATTCTCGGAATTTTTCCAAGATTTAGAAGTTTCAATTACTACTTTATATAGTTCTTTACCCTCTACATTTTTGGTTTGAAAATCAAATGCGCCTTCGTTAGAAGTTAGTGCCAATAGAATTGCATGTTTGTTTTCAAAAGCCAAAAAAGGTTCTACAGAATCTTTCCCCATATAAGGTGCAACAGTTATCGAGTCGAAATTCAAATCCTCAAGAAATGATTTTGCATACCTAGTAGATGTGTTTCCTATATCGCCACGTTTAGCATCAGCTATGGTGAAGATTTCAGGATGTTTTTCGTTAAGATAATTTATTGTTTTTTCAAGAGATTTCCAGCCCTTAATTCCATAAGCTTCATAAAAAGCAGTATTGGGTTTATAAGAAACACACAAATCGTGAGTGGCATCAATTAGGGCTTTATTGAATTCGAAAATAGGATCTTCGAGTTCCAATAAATGCTGTGGAATTTTAGTTAAATCAACATCCAAACCAATACATAGAAAGGATTTTTTTATTTGAATTTGTTCTATAAGTTGTGAAGTAGTCAAAATGTTGGTCGTTTATCGTTTGTAGTTTGTTGTTGGGCAAAGTTAGTTTAAAGTTTGTTATCCACAAAAGGTACAAAGAATTCTAATACGTTAAATATCGGACACGAATTACAAAAATTTACACAAATTATTTGCTTACTAAATTACACGAATTTTAGCTGAATATGTCAGATATTTATTTGCACGCCGATGACAAAGATTTTGGTGGATTTTTTTGACGGAATTTCAAAAAAAATGCCAAACTAAAACTAGTATGGCATCTTTATTCTTTTATTTATATTGTATTATCTCTTTTATAAAACTTCACTTTCTTTCAGTTTTTCCATGTTGTTTACCAACTGAAGTTCGTCTACAAACTTCTGGATTTTTCCATTCATAACACCATCCATATCAAAAACGTCTAGTCCTACTCTATGATCGGTTACACGACCTTGGGCATAGTTGTAAGTACGGATTTTAGCCGAACGGTCACCGGAACTCACTTGTGAAGTACGGGTAACCGCATCTTCCGCTTGTTTTTTGGCTAATTCTTGTTCGTATAAACGGGAACGCAAAACGGTAAACGCTTTATCTTTATTTTTATGTTGTGATTTTTGATCTTGACATTGCGCTACTAATCCGGTTGGAATGTGGGTCAAACGCACTGCTGATTTGGTAGTATTTACCGATTGTCCACCTGGGCCTGACGAACAGAAAAAATCTACACGAACATCGTTCATATCTATTTGAACGTCAAACTCTTCTGCTTCTGGCAATACCATAACGGTTGCTGCAGAAGTATGCACACGACCTTGGGTTTCCGTTTGAGGAACACGTTGCACACGGTGTACGCCTGCTTCAAATTTTAAAGTTCCGTAAACATCTTCACCGGTAACTTCAAAAATAACCTCTTTAAATCCACCAGAGGTTCCTTCGTTCATATCAACCACAGAGGTTCTCCAACCACGACCTTCACAATATTTAGTATACATTCTAAATAAATCCCCAGCAAAAATAGAGGCTTCATCGCCACCGGTACCGGCACGAATTTCGACCATAACATTCTTAGCGTCTTCTGGATCTTTCGGAATCAAAAGAAATTTTATCTCCTCTTCTAATTGTGGCAAACGCTCTTTAGCTTCTTCCAATTGCATTTTGGCCATTTCCACCATTTCCGCATCGCTACCATCGGCAAGAATCTCATTGGCTTCTTTTATATTCCCGTCTAAAGTAACGTATTCTTCTCGCTTCTCCATTAGGTTTTTTAATCCTTTATATTCTTGATTTAGTTGAACATAACGTTTTTGATCGGCAATAACATCGGGTTGAATAATCAAATCCGAAATTTCGTCGAAACGCTGTTTTACATATTGAAGTCTATTTAACATTTTGTATTCTTTAATTGGAGTGCAAAAGTAATAAAAAAAGTGTTCAGTTAACAGTGTTCGGTTGGCAGATTTTTCATAGTATTGTGGTATTAAAATTTTTACCATGAAAAAAATTGCATTCTCTATAGCAACAGTTGCCTTGACACTAGTAATTTCTTGTAATAAATACGATGCAAAAGGCAATTTGATAAAAAAATATGACGAATTACAAAAAGCAACTTGGCTACTTGGAGAATGGGAAAAAAAAGATAGTTTAGGAACTTTAAAAGAAATTTGGACTAGTAAAGACGATAGCACTTTTATTGGGCAATCCTATTACATTCAAAACGAAAAAGACACTATACATAACGAACAAATAGAGTTGCTGCAAGATGCGGAACATCTTATATACATTGCAACAATTAAAGGGGAAAACAACAATACTTCTGTACCGTTTCAAATGACAAATGACGAAGATAGTTTATTGGTTTTTGAAAATCCAAAGCATGATTATCCTCAAAAAATTCAATACAAACTAATGAAAAACAATAGTTTAATTGCTATCATTTCTGGCAAAGAAAAGGGCAAAATTACTTCAGAAAGCTATCCTATGACAAAGAAAAAATAAAAATAGGAACTAATTTTAAGAAAGAAATTATAAAAAAATTATTTTATACTACTCCCAAGTATCGGTTCTAAAAGAAGACGCAGGAAGCATATTATTATCGTATAATTTCCCTACAAACCAATTGCTCCAACCATAACGAACTGCCACTGGAACTTTAACTTCTATACTAGAAACCTTAAGTTGTTTATGCGCAATAATTTCTGCTTTGGCAGGATAAAAAACTTTGTCCTCTCCTGCTATTTCAAAATAACTTAGTTCCGTTTCAGTAGAAAATATACCAGTTTCGGCATTTTCAAAACTTAATATCAAGGCGCAATCTTTTTCTGTCATGGATTTGTAAATTGGTCCAATACAATCTACATCCTTCATACCATAAGTTTTATTTAATGCATTAAAAAGTAATCTTTCGGCCGCTTCTTTTTTTCTGGGCGGATGGATGGTAGCATCCGAACCAATATCGGAAAGAACTGCCATACCAGAATTTGGAATTAAATCTAATGCTTTAAGTTGCACTTCTCTGAGGTATTGCGAATTACTTTTGTCAATGTATTTATTGGGAGCTATCTGAACGTAATAAAAAGGAAAGTCGCCAATATTCCATTGCTTCCGCCAATCTTTTACCATTTCGGGAAATAACTGTTGGTACATTTTTGGTTCGTCGCGATTCGTTTCACCTTGGTACCAAATTGCTCCTTTAATAGTGTAAGAAGTAATGGGGCTTATCATAGCGTTATAGATTGCCGAAGGAATTCTCTTGTACTTTTCGGTGGTATCTTTTTTTACTTTATTTACATCCAAATAAGGAGTTATTGCCTCTTTACTCATCCAAGGTTGAATTCGGGTTCCTCCCCAAGAAGTCATTATTAATCCTACAGGAACGTTTAGAATTTCTTGTAATCTTTTTCCATAAAAATAAGCAATCGCACTAAAGTCTTTTACTGTTCCTGGATTGGAGGTATCCCATTTTTTATAATTACTAACGGTGTCCAATGGTGTTTGCGAGCCGTTTTCTGTAATAGAAAATAATCGTAAATTTTCATTTTTGGAAGTAGCAATTTCTGAATTTCCGTCAAATATCGGTTGGCCTGTATATCCTTTTAAAGGCATTCTCATATTAGATTGACCTGAACAAAGCCAAACTTCGCCAAATAAAATATTTTCTAAGTCTATTTTTGATTCCTTACTTTTAAATTGAATAGATTGGGGTTCTTTACTTAAAGTGGTGTTTAAATAAATTTCCCAACGTCCGTTTTCAGGAGTTGTAACTTGAATTTTTTTAGCAATCCAACTGGTTTTAATAGAAATTTTTTCTCCAGAAGTTGCCCAACCCCATAATTTAACAGTAGTATTACGTTGGAGAACCATATTGGATCCTATAATTCCGGGGAGTTTTATTTTAGCAATACTTTCTTGATTGCTAAATGTCATTAAAATTACCAACAATAAATATATTTTTTTCATTTGATTTGATTTTATCGTTTTATGATTTTTATATATTTATTTGGTTTTCCATCTTTACTAAAAGTGGCAAAATACATACCTGAATTTAAAAAAGAAACATCCAAATTAGTAGAAATTATAGCTTGGTTTGTGACCATTTTACCTGTTAATTCAAATATTTTAATACTGTCATAATTTTGCAAAATAGTTTCCGAAAGATACATTTTATCCAAAATAGGATTGGGTACAAAAAGAGATTCTTGATCAATTGAATTTGAAATAGCATCTAAACTAGAAACTTCTTGAATACTAAAATCAGAAAACCGAACGGCTTCATCCCGTAAATCGGCAATATCAACCAAGCTTCTGTAAATCCCCCATTTTGGACGAATAAATGTATTATCCGGTCGAATAGTTGCAATATTTGCATTACTATATGACAACAAAATACTTCCGTCACTGTGTTTTTTAAGAGTTATTGAATAGGTCCCGGCACTACCTACATTAATTTTTTCTTCGGCTTCAACCCAATTCCCTTCAAATAATGATAAATCAACAATACTCAATTTAACCGAACTAGTTGCTGCATTGGCAACATAAATTAACTCCAATTTATTGGGGGTGCCAATACGCGGAGTTAATGTAAACAAAGGGCTACTATCATCCCCATCTACTGCTTTTATTTGATGTAAATGGGTGAAATTAGTAGAAGGTTGAAAACCAATAGGTATTTTAAACATCCATTTATAAATAATATTTTCTCCAGTTGTACCTTTTAAATTTGCAGGTGATGCTGCATAGGTTTTAATTTCTACACGTTGTCTATCGGTAGATAAAGTAGCAACATCATTATCTAGAGCGTAATGAGAATAAAATTCGAACACATACTTATTCAAATCGGTATCCATAACTTCGGCAATATGACTTCCAAAATCTTGATGAGAACCATCAGGAGTATCGTCTGGAGCTTCCACAGATCCAGTCCCGTTACCGGGAGCAAAAACATTGGTAATTAATTCGTAGGTACTTCCTGGTCCATTAGCATTTAAAGTTACCTGTGAATAGGATAAAGAGTGAATAAACAATAATGAAAATGTTGTAATTATATTAATTCTTCTATTTAGTAATTTAGTATTCATAATTAATTTCTAATAATATTAAAATTCTTTTTCTCCAATCTCACTAGATGGCAATTTATTTTTACTGCTCAGCTTATTAAAATTATAACTGAAATTAAGAAGCAAAACATTGGTCTCGTAGATATAATTGGTAGTTGTATAAAAATCAGCCCCAAAAGTGGTAATGCGTTGTTGGTTGGAACCCATATGTCCAAAATTGATATTTTGCCATTGCAAACCTAAAGTTCCATTTCCTTTTAATATGGTTTTCTTTAGAAATAAATTAGGAGACAAAAATCGGGAATCTTCTCCTTGGGCAGTTGGCTTAGCCGAAGTATAATTTACATTGGCTGTTAGATTCCAATTTTGTTTAAAATTAAAAGTACTATTAATATTTATATTATAAACCCAATTCGAATTATCTATAGTGGATGTTTTTTCTAAAACATTCAAATTTCCTGTAATTTTATAATTGTAAATGTTACCGCCTGCATAAAGCGATAGCCATTTTACAGGTTTTATATTGTACCCAAATTCGAATCCATAAAGTCGTGCTCTATCGGCATTAGTAAAAACTCTATTCAAAATGGTTTCTGCATAAACGCTGTTAACCCTTTGAATTGGGTTTTTAATATTCTGATAATATAAAGTGGTGAATACATTTCCTTTTTTGAAAGTGTGGTTCGTTCCTAATTCGACTAAATCTACAAATTGTGGCAATAAATCTGGATCACCTTGTTCTAAAGTTTCCGAATGTTCTCTTTCTGGGATAGGATTTAACTCAAAATTATTATTGCGTTGTACCCTTTTACTATAGCCTAATTTTACATTCCAAGAATTATTGAAAGTATAAAGTAAATTAGAAGAAGGAAATAAATTGCTTAAATTCAATATATGGGTATTACTATCGGTTGACAATACCACTTCTCGTGCCGAATATTCATAGCGTAATCCGGCCACATAAGTTAATTTGTTGGTTTTACCGCTGTATTGCGAATACACTCCATTAATATGATTTATAGATTTGGCCGTTCCTCTAAAACTAGCGACATCAGGCTGTGCAGTTAATGGAGAAACGATATAATCAAACACCCCATTTTGTTTATCAAACCGAAATTGATAACCACTTTCTAATTTTCCGGAACCAATGGCAATAGAATAATCTAATTTAAAACGAAGTCCATTAATTGGGTTTCTATACGGATTACTAACTTGTTGCAATACAACAGATTTTGTAGGTAAATCTAAATTGTTGTTAATTGTATTTCCGAACAAATTAGCGTTTTCATATAAAAGTGAAGAAATCAAATTGGATTTATTGGCAAAAGTATGGCTGTAATCAAAATTAGATAAAGTGAAAGTTCCTTCTTTAGTTTGTAAATTAGAATTAAAATAGGTGTTTTGACTAATCAAGGCATCAGTTGTTAAATCGGAAGTGGTATTGTTATAAATCAAATCAGCGCGTCGGGCTTGGAATTTTTTTCCAATATAAAATCCAAAACTAAAAATATCGTTTTTATTTGCAACATACGATATTGCTGTTTTTGTTCCGTAATTGTATTTATCAAAACTTCGCTCTCCATTAGATGGGAATCGAGTTAAAGTATTATTTACAAAATTTTTAGTAAAAACATCTCCTTCTCTATAGCCATTAACATCGTTTCGAAGATAATTTGCGCTTACTGTAATATCTAATTTATTTTTTTTATAATTAAAAGTTAAGTCGCCTCCAAAACGTTTTGGTTTTTCCAGATTATTGTAATCTCCAGTACTTGGCAACCCCCCTGATAAATTGGTAGTTAAAGCTATTCCGTTGGTCGTTCCTTTTTTAGTAACAATATTTATTATCCCTCCTTTACCATCGGGATCGTATTTGGCAGAGGGAGCAGTTATTAATTCAATGTCTTCAATGGTATTAGATGGCAATTGACTCAATACGGTTTGGGCATCCGTTAAAACAGGTTTTCCATCTATCAAAACCATAAATCCATTAGAGCCTCTTAGGCTAATATCCCCTTGACCATTAACTGTAACAGATGGTAAATTCTTAATTACATCTATTGCGGTTCCTCCTTTTGCTGTAGCAAATTGATCAGATTTGTATTGTTGTTTGTCTATTTTATTATAGGAATTGGATTTAGAGCCTTTAATAGCAACATCCTCCAAAACTTTACTACTTCGTTTTAATTGGATGGTATCTAAATTCAAAACTTGGTTTGGAGAAACTAGGATAGCATCTATAAATTTATTGGAATAACCAACAAAGTAAATTTTGATTTTATAATTTCCGGGTAAAACATTTGAAATTAAAAAAGAACCATTTTTACTTGCTATTTCACCTGTAACTACCAAATTATCCATAGGATTCAATAAGGCAATACTTGCATATTCTATAGGTTGCAAATTTTGACTATCCAAAACAACTCCTTTTATGCTGCTTTTTTGAGCAATACTAATTTGGAATGAAAATAAAATTAGTATTAAATAAAGAAAAGAATTAATTCGAATCATTTTTTTTAAACTATTTTGCTTCTTCGTTAATAGTAAACTCATTAAATCGAATAGCTTCATCTCTTAAATCTTCTGCTTTTTTAAGGCTTCTATAAATTCCCCATTTTGGTCGGATAAAATCATTATCAGGTCTTATAGTTCGGATATTGGGACTACTAAAAGAAAGTAATTCTTGTCCGTTTTTTACTTTTTTAATCGAAATAGAATAGGTTCCGTTAGGGCCAATTTTGATTTTCTCGGTAACTTCTACCCAAACACCTTCAAAATCTGAAAGATCAGTACTTGCAACTGTTGTTTCATTATCATGGATAACAATTAATTGATTGACTTTGGCTTTTCTTGCAGTTATAGTGAAAATTGGTAAATCTTGCGATCCTCCAACGGCTTTAATTTGATGTAAATGCGTGAAACTTCCCGAAGGTTGAAATCCAATAGGCAGTTTGAATTTCCAATTATAAGTAACTGTCTCTCCTAAAGTTCCTTTAAGATTATCTGTTGATTGCTCGTAGGTTTTTATTTCTACACGCTGCCTATCTTCCTTTTCGCATCTGTCGTTATCGGGTTTTACATGCGAATAAAATTCGAAAACATTCGCTTTTAAATCGACATCCCAAACTTCGGCAATATGTCTTCCAAAAGAAGCATGAATACATTCTGGATTTTCTACAGCTTCACTTCCTGGGGCTAAAACACTATTAATTAATTCGTAAGTATTTCCTGGTCCGTCTGCTTTTAAAATCACTTGTGAATGACAAACAATAGGAAATGCAGCAATTAAAAGGGCATGGTATAATTTCATTTGGAGTAATTATCTAATTTGTAATTTTATTTAAATGGCGCTAAACTGGCTATGAATTTCAGTATCGCTTCGTTAATTTCGGTGTTTTTATCTTTATCAAATTTTCCGTGTAATCCTCCTGGAATAGTAAAAAATTCGGATTTAACTTCTAATTCCTGTAATTTTTTAAACATATCAACCGACTGGTGGTAAGGAACCGTTGGGTCGGCATCGCCATGAACAATAAAAATTGGCGGACTATTTTTGGTTACATAAGTAATTGGAGAAACCGTTTTAATAAATGTTTCATTTTTTGCATTGTCACCAAGCCAAAATGCTGGGGAAGAACTTTTATGATCTGGTCCGTAGGTCCAATCCCAAACATCCATAATGCCATATTTATCAATAATTGCTGCAACTTTAATATTTTCAACACCAAGACAATTTGTATCAAATCGATGGTCGTTTCCTAATAAACCTCCCATTAAAGCTAAATGCCCTCCGGCACTTCCACCCATAATTATAATTTTGTTGGGATCAATGTTTAGTTTTTTGGCATTTTGAATTAAATAAATCAGCATACAGCGAGTATCTTCAATTGCTGCAGGAGCTTTCGCTTGATCGCTCATGCGGTATTCCATATTGGCAATAGCAAATCCTGCTTTGAAAAAAGGAGAAAATCCACCTTGGGTATCTTTGGATCCTGTTTTCCATCCACCACCATGAATATTAATAATAATTGGCGTTGGCTTGGTTTCGTTAAGAGCCAAATATAAATCGGCTTTTCCTTCCCAATCTTTAACTTTGGTGTAAACTACATCCAATTGTGCTACATAATTTTTGGGAATGGCAACTGTTTTTTTTACAATTGAATCTTTAATTTGGGCGTTGCTAATTGTTGTAATTAGCAATATAGCAACTTTTATTAGAAAATTTTTTTTCATTTGAAAATTAAATTTTAAATAAAAATGCGATATTTTTTATAAAAAATACCGCATTTTCAGTTTGTATTGAATTAATAATTATTGTACTATCAATTTTTTTGTTACTGAATTTCCTTCTTCAGTAATTTTTACAAAATAAGTTCCTTTACTTAAATTAGAAACATTAATAGCCTCTGTTGTAGTTTTAGTTTGAAGGACTTGTTGTCCTAAAGTGTTATAAATAGTCACTTGTTTTTCTAAATCTGTAGAAGACGTAATGAATAATTTTCCATTAGAAACCGGATTAGGGTACATTTTAAATTCAGATACGTTCATTACATTATTAGTTCCTAAAGTAGTCACTAAATAAGCATCTGCGAAGTTAGTTCCAACTCTTATCTCATCAATAACAAATGATGGTGTAGAAGATGAAGAAGCTTGTACCAATTTAATTCCTCCTAAATTATCTCTTCCTACAGGAGTTGTTGGATTATTTTGAGATAAAGTTGCAGGTTGTGAGTTAGTCATAGGGTCTATCCATAAATTAGATACTTGATTTAACGTATCCGCATCTGCAATATTTTCATAGCTAATTACAATAACATGTTGGTTATTAAAATCATATTCTGTTGGACTCCAAACACATTCAGTACCACTATTTGATTTTGACAAACCTAGATTGAACTTACCAGTAACCATATTTTTTCGGAACATTACGTCCGATGCATAAGATGTTGTAACTAAACCTGAAACAGAATCTACATTTTCAGATAAAAAGCTATAAAATCCGGTAGGAGTTGAATAGTTAGGGTCTGTAGTAGATGGCAAAATTGAAGAGGTATCTGTAGCTTTAAATACAAAAGAAGAATATAAACTACCACTAGAGGTAGGAGTGAATCTTAATTCAGGATCAATTCCTGAACCAACAAAAGAAATTGCATTTCCTGTTGCAGCAGGAAGTATATCCCATAGTGGAGAATCAACTATAGTTACATCGTCTGTAATATTGCTACCTGGAGTTATTGACCAAGAACCTAGTCCAACACCGTTATTAGTAGCAACAGCAATAGATGCTCCATTGTTCATCAATATCAAATTATCTAAAACATGATAATCTCCAAAGCTTTCATAAAAAGGCAATGTTTTTAGTGCTGTATCACCTACAAAAACTTCCGTTCCAACTCTATTACTTTCAATACCATTATTGGTTTGAGACACAAAATATTTAGCATATGTTAATGGTGTTGTACTTACTAATGCACTACCTCCAGTAGATGCAGTATACCATTGTAAATTAGTTCCAGTAGCTACTAAATCAGCAACTGTAGGATTAGTATTGCTGTTAAATGCTTGTCTAGACTCAACAGTTGGTAAAACAGCAAAAGTTGAAGCTCCACCTATTGCTTCTCCCCAGTTATTCGCAACTCTTATCTCATCAATAACAATTAATGGTGTGGAAGAAGAAGAAGCTTGTGCTATTTTAATTCTGTCAATATGAGTTCTACTAACAGGTGTAGCTGGATTATTTTGAGATAAAGTTGCAGCGGGTTGCACAGTAGTTGTTGGATCTATCCATAAATTAGATATTTGGTTTAAAGTATTAGTAACTCCAATATTTTCATAACTAATTACAATAACATGCTCCGAACCAAAATCATATTCTGTTGGACTCCAAACACATTCAGTAGCACTACTAGATTTTGATAATCCTAAGTTAAATTTACCAGTAGCAATGTTTTTTCTAAACATAATGCTTGATGAATATTCCGTTGAAACAGATCCTGAACCCGAATTAATAGATTCTGATAAAAAGCTATAAAATCCAGTAGGAGTAGAATAATTAGGATCTGTAGTAGTAGATGCTACGATGGTAGAGGCATCTGCTACATTAAATACGAAAGAAGAGTATAAACTACCACTTGTAGTAGGAGTGAAATGTAATTCTGGATCAATTCCAGAACCAGCAAAAGTAATCGCATTCCCTGTAGAAGCTGGAAGTATAGAAGTTGCCCAAGCAGGTGAAACTGCAATAGTAACATCATCTGTGATATTAGAACTAGGTGTAATAGACCAAGAACCAAGTCCAACACCATTATTAGTAGCAACAGCAGTAGATACTCCGTTGTTCATTAAAATTAATTTATCTGCAACATTATAAGCTCCAAAATTTTCGTATAATGGTAATGTTTTTAAAGCAATATCGCCTACAAATACTTGAGTACCTACTCTAGGACTTTCTGAACCGTTAACCGTTTGAGATACAAAATAATTAGCATAATTTAATGGAGTTGAATCCGCTAATGGAGTTCCACCAATAAAAGAATTATACCATTTTAAATCTGTTCCTACGGCAACTAAATTAGCAACAGTGGGGTTGGTATTACTGTTAAATGCTTGTCTTGACTCAACAACTGGCAGAGCAACGAAAGTAGAAGCACCCCCTATAGCTTGTCCCCAGTTATCTGCTACCCGAATTTCATCCATAACAATTAAAGGTGTAGATGCTGAAGATGCTTGTACCAATTTAATTCCATCTAAATGATCTTTAGAAATAGAGGTTGCTGGATTATTTTGAGATAAAGTTGCAGCTGGTTGCGTTGTAGTTGTTGGGTCTACCCATAAATTAGATACTTGGTTTAAAGCATTTGCATCTCCAATATTTTCATAACTAATTACAATAACATGCTCTGAACCAAAGTCATATTCTACAGGACTCCATTGACATTCTGTTGTACTACTAGATTTAGATAATCCCAAGTTAAACTTGTTGGTTGTTCCAAAAACTTTTCTAAACATTACAGCTGATGCATAGGAAGTTGAAACAGCACCTGTAACTGAATTAGTAGACTCAGATATAAAACTAAATATTCCTGTTGGATTTGATTTAGTTGGATCAATTCCTGCAGCAACAGTGGTTGGAGGAGTTGCTGCTGCAGCTGCAGCAGCCGCAGAAATAATTGCAGCAGCATCTGTAGCGGTAAATACAAAAGAAGAGTACAAACTACCACTAGTAGTAGTAGTGAAGTGTAATTCTGGATCTATTCCAGAACCAGCAAAAGTAATCGCATTCCCTGTAGAAGCTGGAAGTATAGAAGTTGCCCAAGCAGGTGAAACTGCAATAGTAACATCATCTGTGATATTAGAACTAGGTATAATAGACCAAGAACCAAGTCCCACACCATTATTCGTAGCAACAGCAGTAGATACTCCGTTGTTCATTAAAATTAATTTATCGTCAACATTATAAGCTCCAAAATTTTCGTATAATGGTAATGTTTTTAAAGCAGTATCTCCAACAAATACTTGAGTACCTACCCTAGTACTTTCAGTACTATTAACCGTTTGAGATACATAGTAATTAGTATAACTCAAAGGTGTTGTATCAGCTAATTGTGAACCTCCAGTAAGTGTTGTATACCATTTTAAATCTGTTCCAACAGCAACTAAATTAGCAACAGTGGGGTTTAGAGAACTATTTAATGCTTGTCTTCTCTCAACTACTGGTGGAGCAGTATAAGCAGGTAGTGGACTTAGAGCAATTTTGAAATTATCATATTGATAGGAACCAGCAACATTTGTACTACTTTGTAAACCCACAACATATCCAAAATTTGTCATTGAAGATGTAGTAGGCACATCGGTTGCTGTACCTCCAAGGGTTAAAGATCCAGTAGCAGCATCTACAAAAATTGTTCCTGCATCTTCACGATAAGAAAGTTCCCAAAGATCAATGGAAGAATTGTAGGTAACTTTAACACTTAAATTATTAGGTGTTGTTGCACTTGGAATTTGTGCTAACTCTGGAGATTCAATCAATCTTGTAACTACAGAAGCTTCATTTACAACATCCCCAATTCCATTACTAAATTTGATTAAATTAATACTTGCTTTACCAGACACACTATTATTACTACTCTTTTGGACCACTATAGCATATCCTGTACCAGGTGATGACATATTGGATATTAAATTACCATTTGTAGCACATAAAACAACAGCATCAAAATATTTATTTGCAGGATAACCTGTTGAAGAAGAAAATGCATTGGTAGACAATCTTGAAGACTTCATATTTACTGTCCAAGTAACAAGATTAGTATTTGAATGCATTACTCCATTTAAGCCAGAACCAGTTGGTAAAACCCCAACCACACTTACTCTATTTGCCCCAGTTCCAGTATTTGGCATAAAGTTTAAAAAACCATTATTGCTTGCATCCAAACCAACAGCGCTATATCCAGAAGTATTTGTAATATAATTAATTGTAGGAGTTGAAGTTCCTCCAGCATAATTGTTTGCTGCAGTAACCGCAGTAGTCCCAAAAGTTTCTTGAAATATAGTTTGGCTCCAACCAATATTAGCAAAAAACAGCATCCAAAGAAAAGCTAACTTTAACGATTTTCGGTTAAGTAATAATTTTTTCATAATTGTTTGTTTAAATTCTTTTTTAATTAATCTTTTATTTTGGTAAACATAGGTAAAATAGATATGAAATTGCAACTATCACAATTTCATTACTATTAGTTTTCAAATGTAGATATTAAAGTATTTTACAAAATACGAATTTAGGGGTAAAATAGTACAGATTTTTTTTTTCAATCAACTACAACCGCAACAGAAACAGACTCTTATATAATATTAAAAATTTTATTGTAATTTTAAAGTGTCATTCTAAATTAGGAAGATAAATGAAAACTTGTATGTATTTAGTTATTTATTATAATGAATACCTATTACTTTCTTATTGTAAAGATTTAATAATCTAAAGAATTAAGCTAAAAAATGGTTTAAATAAAGGAAACAATACAGGTTAAAAAAATTAAACTTTTAAGAACTTTATTCTCTATTTACGAATCAATAAATGCTAAACTACTTTGGTAATAGAAGTACTAATGCTTCAGAAGAATCTTTAATAAAAACCAAAGCATTCAGAACGCAATATAGAGAATTAAGAAAAATTGATTTTTCACTGTTACGAATTATCTAATTTTTTTTTTGGATATTTCCAACTTTTTAAATTGACCCCTCCAAAGGTTTTAGACTTGATTCCCTATCTATCTATATTTTAGGAAAGACATTCAAAACAAAAAACCGCTTCGTGTGAACGAAACGGTTTTCTTAAATTAAGAGCCGGCGGAGGGACTCGAACCCACGACCTGCTGATTACAAATCAGCTGCTCTAGCCAACTGAGCTACGCTGGCAACTCTTGAGTGGTGCAAATATAATCTTGAAATTTAATTTTCCAAAATAAATTTGCACTTTTTTGAAATATTTTTTAATTATAAAGCGTTGATTTTAGCAATCAATTGAT
>CANGCT010000036.1 GCA_947452415.1 Flavobacteriaceae bacterium | reverse complement strand
ACAGAATACGACAAACTACCAATGGTAAATTCGCCTTTGCCTAAAAAAGCATACCGAAAACATTCAATAATTCCGGTCATGGGATTTAATTCAACAATAAAGCCATAGCCTTTTGCTTTAGCATAACTCAACGGATAAATAACCGTGGTAGCATACATTAAAAGTTGTACTCCAAAGGTAACTAAAAAAGTTAGATCTCTATATTTGGTGGTCATTGCAGTAATTATTAGTCCTAAACCCAAACCTAGAAATGCCATTAATACTACTAAAAAGGGAAATAAAAACAAGCCGTTGGTAACATGAAAACTGGTTCCAGAAACTGGAAACCAATAAAAATAAAGCATCATTAAAACCATCAATACTAGTTGTACTCCAAAACGAATTAAGTTACTCACCACGATACTCAATGGCATAATTAATCTAGGAAAATATACTTTACCAAAAATAGAAGCATTATCTTTAAAAACGGTACTGGTTTTAGTCAAACAATCCGAAAAATAATTCCAAGAGGTGATTCCGGTCAAGTAAAAAAGATATTTTGGTAAACCATCAGTACTAATACCTGCAAGATTTCCAAAAACAAACGAAAAAATTATAGTGGTAAACAAAGGTTGTATAAAAAACCAAAGTGGCCCTAAAACTGTTTGTTTGTAAAAACTAACAAAATCTCTTTTTACAAACAATAGTAATAGATCACGATACTGCCATAGGTCGTTAAATTTTAAATCAAAAAGTGAATTAGATCCTTTTATTATTAAATCCCAATCATTTAAATCCTTTTCTTTATCCATTTAAAATAATCTATTTCTTTACCACAACATTGGAAACAAATATAGTAATTTGAGCATATTAAAAAAATAGTTATATAAGTTTTGATTAAATATTATTACATTGCATAAAAAAATACAATCACGTGATTTTCTTCAAAAAAAATAAGCCGTTTTTAAAAGATCTAATTCCAACCGATTTTATCGACATACATTCCCATTTAATGCCAGGCATTGATGATGGTGCTAAAACTATTGAAGATACTCTATTTTTAATAAATGGATTGAGAGATATTGGATTTTCTGAATTTATTACAACTCCTCATATTTTTAAAAATATTTGGGATAATACTAAATCTAAAATAGAAGAAACACATCAATTAACTTGTATTGAATTAAAAAAAAATGCAATAAATAATTCTTTTAAAGTTGCTGCAGAATATATGATGGATGAAAGTTTTTATCATTTATTTGAAAAAGAAACTCTTTTGGTTTTAAAAGATAATTATGTTTTGGTTGAAATGTCTTATTTATATCCTCCATTAAATATTTTTGATATTATCTTCAATTTGCAAGTAGCAGGTTATATTCCTGTTTTAGCTCATCCAGAACGTTATAATTTTTATCATTCTAATGTTAATGAATATAAAAAATTAAAAAAAGTGGGCTGTTATTTTCAAATGAATCTATTATCCAGTACCGGATACTATGGGCCAGAAGTTGCGAAAGCTGCAGATTATTTATTACAAAATAATATGATAGATTTTGTTGGTTCGGATGTTCATCACGAAAAACATTTATCTTTTTTTGAAAAAAACATTTTATTAAAAAATATAGACCCATTAAAAGAAGCAATTCAAAATAATTCTTTTTTTAAATCTTAATTTTTTAGTTACTTTTTTTAAAAATAGAAAATATTTTTTTATACCATGTTATTTCTTCTTCTTTCTCAACTCCATAGCCATAGCCATAACCGTAGCCATAACTAGCCGTTTTGCTGATTTCGGTATCGTTAAGTAATATACACATATTAGGTAATTTATTTTCTTTGTAAAGTGATTCTGCAAATTGTAACATCCCTTTTTCTAAATAATTTGCACGCATAACATATATAAATGCATCGGCATTTTTAGCAACCAAAAGTGTATCGGTTACTAAACTTACAGGGGCTGTATCTACAATAATATAATCAAATTGAAGTTTTAACTCATCAAACATTATATTTACTTTATCATTCATCAATAATTCAACAGGATTTGGCGGGATTACACCTGATGCTAAAGCATATAAATTCTCAACATCCTTAATTTTAACTATATAATCACTAATTACTCCCTCTTGCGAACTTAAATAGTTGGTCAAACCTTTAGCTGGTAAATCAATATAAGTATCTAACTTTGGGTTACGAATATCCAATCCTATTATTAATACCTTTTTTTCAGACAATGCAATAGTCGCTGCTAAATTAACTGCACAAAATGTTTTGCCTTCTTTAGCAATTGAAGAAGTTACAAAAATAGTTTTACACTTATTTTGAATTACATGAGATAACATGAATTCTAAATTAGTTCGAATCATTCTAATTGCTTCAGCTGAACTAGATCGACTATCAACTTTAATTATATCTTCATTATCTTTAGATCTTGGTAAATCTCCTAAATAAGGAATAGATACTTTTCCAACAATATCGTTTCTAGATTTTATTTTAGTATCCAAGAAATTAATTAAAAATAATATACCAAACGGCAATATTAATCCTAAAAGAAATGCCGCTAAATAAAATACCGATTTATTAAGTGATACTGATCCTGTTAAATAGGCTCTATCAATAATTTTAGCTTTCGGAGAAGTTGCGGCTAAGGAAAGTTCGGTTTCTTCTCTTTTTTGTAATAAATATAAATACAAAGATTCTTTTACGTGTTGTTGCCTTGCAATTTCATTATAATAACGATCATTTGTAGGTACTCTTCCTACCTTGTTATCAAAAAATGTCCTTGTATTGGATAAATCAAGAATATTTATTTTAAGATCTTTTTGTTTATTCTTTAATCCTTCAATAATGTTTAATTTAACAGATGTTAATTGGCTATCCATATTTTTTATCACCGGATTATCTTCTGTAGCACTTTTTAGTTGTCTTCTTCTCTCTAGTACTAAACTATTATATTGATCTATTCCTACATTAGATCCTTCAGAAGAACTCATAATATTAGCTGGAATAAGCTCATTAGTTTTCATTTTAGAAATCTGATTTAACATGTAATCGCATACTTTTAATTCGGTTTCTGTATTCAGAACAGAACGATCATAATCAGAAGCTTGTGCTAAACTTAATTCTGAATCGGCTTCAAGATTGGTTAAATTTCTAGATTTTTTGAAAACTTCTGCTTTTTCTTCAACTCCTCCTAATTCTTTAGTGATAATCTGCAATCGTTGATTAATAAAATCTTTTGTAAAATTAGCTACTTGATTTCTTTCATTAATTGCATCTTGATTATATTGATTAACAACTTCATTTAAAAAATCTATTCCTCTCTGAGGAATTTGATCTATGTTAGTTAAATTAATTACATTAGTTTTATCTACAAGTGTTATGGTTAATGAACTTCTAAAGGAGCTTGCTTTAGATTCTAAAGAGGATTTTACTATACTAATTGTTTCGAATTCTTTAGGCAATATATTATTTTTTATTATTGTAAAAACGCCAAGTTGATTATATACTTTTTGGCCAAAAACATATTCCTTAGTTACTTTATTATTTAAATCTAACAAGCTATACTTTCTTTCGGATTCAATTTTTATTGTAAAGGTTTTATTTATTTTATAATAATCTTTGCTTTTATTATAAAACAGAATTTTTATTGGTGAATCTTTATAAAGTTCTAAATTAACTAATCTCCCTTCACTAAAATAAGAGATGTCTAAATCTAAACTTGCAACTACATTTTGTGATAAAGTTCTTGATTTAAGTATTGCAATTTCGTTATCAACATTATTCTTACTAGAAAAAAGATTCATATCGCTAATTGCTGAATATTCACTTGAACCTCCTTTTTTTTCATCTTTTATTAATATTGTAGAGCATACCCCATACTCTACAATATAATATCTTAAATAAATAAAGGAAATAGACAAAAACAATAAAATACTTACAATAAACCATTTCCAATACTGTAAGTAAAAAAACAATTGTTCTTTAATATTAAATTCATTTTTGTTAGATGTTTCTATATTTGGCAACAAATTTTGCATAATTATTTATTAATTACTAGGAATATCATTGTTGAAATAAAACTTACCAATGAAACTATTAAGCTCAAGTTTGGTAGTGCAGTAGCATCAACTTTAGCTTTTCTTGATTCAACATAAACTATATCGTTTTGATCTAAATAATAAAAAGGAGAGTTAACAAAATCGGCTTTGGTAATATCAATTCTATTAAAAGTTTTAACCCCTTGAAAATCTCTTACTAAAAGTATATTTTTTCTTTTTCCAAAAATTGTCAAATCGGAAGAGGCTCCAATTGCATCAAATAAAGTAACTCTATTGGATGAAAATATTTTTATGCCTGGACTAGAAACATCCCCTAGTACCGTTACTTTAAAATTTAACAATTGAATGTTTATTATTGGATCTTTTAAATAAACAGCTAGTTTTTCTTTAAGAATTGTTTTTATTTGACCTATTGTAAATCCAGCAACATTAATAGTTCCAATGACTGGAAAATCTATCGTTCCTTTCTCATCTACTAGATAACCAATAGCATTACTGCTGTTATTGCTGTTTGTGTTAGCTACATTACCTGAGTTGGTAGCATTACTATTACCTGAATTAGATTTAAATCCTTCTAAATTAAAAGGGATTGAAGCTTCGGGTTCTAATGTATTAACCCGAATGGATAATCTATCATCATTTTGAATGATTGGTTCATAATTCGCAGAAGAAGTACTTAATTCTGGTAATCCTTGCAAATACAAAAAGTTTTTTTTGGACATACAGGAAGTGAAAATCATTATAAAGATTAGCAGTAAAAGTTGGCTTTTTTTCATATTTTAAATTCTAAAAAATAAACAGCAATTAAAAAAAGCTGTTCTTTTTATTAATTATCAAGGTTTTTATATATTGTAGTTTCTTTAACGTCAATATCCAAAATATTATATACTGAATTAAGGCTTTTATATTCTGGAACAATTAATTTCATCTTAGAAACCAATTGATTTAAATTTCCAATGGAGGCAATTTGAATTAATTCTTCAACATGCTGATTAATAATTTTAAACTCATCACAAACTTCAATTGCAATCATTATTTTTTCATGATGTGTTGTAATATTCTTTGCGGAATTATTTAATAGTTCTTCATATAATTTTTCTCCTGGACGCAATCCAATAATTTTGATTTTTATTTCTTTATTGGGAGTAAATCCTGCTAATTGAATCATTTTTTTTGCTAAGTCAATAATTCTAACTGGTTTACCCATATCAAAAATAAAAATTTCTCCTCCTTCTCCCATAGAACAAGCTTCTAATACTAATTGACAAGCTTCGGGAATAGTCATAAAGTATCGAATTATATCCGGATGCGTTATAGTAATTGGACCTCCTTCTTGTATTTGTTTTGTAAACAAGGGTACAACAGATCCATTAGAACCTAATACATTTCCAAAACGAGTAGTTATAAATTTGGTGAACTTTACGGTATTATTTTTTTTGTGTTTGAAGTGTTTAGATTGCACATACATTTCAGCAATACGCTTACTTGCTCCCATAATACTACTTGGATTAACGGCTTTATCTGTAGAAACTAATATAAATCTATCTACATTATATTTATAAGATAAATCTGCAATATTTTTAGTGCCTAATACATTTGTGAAAATTGCTTGCGATGGATTCTCTTCCATCATTGGCACATGTTTATAGGCTGCTGCATGAAAAACTACATCTGGTTTATGGGATTGAAAAATAGTTTCCAACACCTCATGATTTCTAATATCAGCAATTTTATTAATAACTTCTATGGGAACTTTAAGAGCAATAATCTCTAATGATAATGAATTTAAAGGGGTCTCTGCTTGGTCTAAAAGAATAATTTTTTCAGGATTAAAAGATAGTATCTGCCTTACAATTTCACTGCCAATTGAACCTGCAGCTCCAGAAACAAGAATTGTTTTTTTATTTATTTTTGACAATATAGATTGAGTATCTAAAACTATTGGATCTCGTTCTAATAAATCATTAATTTCAATATTTTTTATTTTTTGGGAAATTTCACTTTGATCTTCCCAATCTGCAACTAATGGCAATGTAAAAACTTTTATTCCAAATTCTATACACTGTTCAACTAATAATATTCTTTCCTCTTTGGTTAAACTATTATCTGCAATTATTAATGCTTCCCCATTTTTAGTCTTCATTAAATTTAAAATATTTTTCTTTACTTTGAAAATAGGAAGGTTTAATAATCTTTTTGTAAAATTTTGATTGTTTTTATCAATAAACCCTATTAATTTAAATCTCTTAGGGGTTTCTGATAATAAAGCGTTAGCTACTGCAATTGCATTAGCATCGGAACCATAAATAACTGCATTAATTCTATTTGTTGTTGTTGTTGTTGGCTCATTAAATAAATGATCAAATAATTGTTTCACAATTATTCTATAAAAGAAAAGTACACTAAAAGATAATACTGTATTTATAAATGCTCCTGTGGTTAAAAATAATTTTTGCTTGCCAAATAAGAGAAAAATAAAATTAAAAACTAAAATCACTGCAAATGTGGAAAATTGGGAGAAAAACAACTTTATTGCATCAATAAAAGAGGAATGTCTAATTATTCCTGAATAAGTTCTGAAAATCCAAAAGAAAAAGATATTAATTACAAGCCAAAAAACAATTCCATAACCTAAATCTATTTTAGGAATATATTCTAATCTTAAGCCTAGTAATAAAAAATAAGTACATATTATAGATACAAATACTACAGTAAAGTCAATAGATAGCACTAACCATCTTGGCAGATAACGTAAATTTTTAAAGCTAAATCCTGTATTAATTATAGGAAATACTTTGTTAATTTTTCCGGAAATGTTATTATTTTTATCGTTTTTCAAAGATTCTACTTTTCTATTATTGTAAAATTATAATAAAATATTCTTTATTAGCATTAAATACGATTTAATACTATTTTAATTCTTTCTTTTTCATCATCAGATAAATTTGATCCGGAAGGCAAACAGAGTCCGTTTTCAAATAAATTTTCTGCTGTTTTATCACCATAATAAAGCGCATTACTAAAAACTGGTTGAAGATGCATTGGTTTCCAAAGTGGTCGGCTTTCTATATTAGCATCCTGCAATAAAAGCCTAACATCCTCTCTAGACTTCTTGTTTCCTTTACTAGGATCAATTAAAATTGTAGTAAGCCAATAATTAGAATAATAATCAGAATTGGGTTCCGAAAATACTTTTACTGCTTCATTATTTTGAAAAACATCTTTATAGAACTGGTTCATTTCCCTTCTTTTAACGATATGATTTTCTAGAACTTCCATCTGACCTCTCCCAATTCCTGCACAAATATTACTCATTCTATAATTATAACCTATTTCACTATGTTGATAATGAGGTTCTTCATCTCTTGCTTGTGTTGCTAGAAAAATTGCTTTCTCTTTTAGTGCTTTAGATTTGGTAACTAAAGCACCACCTCCAGAGGTAGTAATAATTTTATTTCCATTAAATGACAATACGCCTATATCTCCAAAAGTTCCACATTTATTATTTTTATAAGTACTCCCTAAAGCCTCTGCACTATCTTCAAGAATTGGAATCTCATATTGGTTTGCAATAGCTCTTATTTCATCTACTTTATAAGGCATTCCGTAAAGATGAACTGCAATAATAGCTTTAGGTTTGTTCCCTTTTTTAATACGATCTTTAATAGCTATTTCCAACTTTTTTGGACACATGTTCCAGGTTTCTAATTCGCTATCAATAAAAACAGGTGTTGCACCTAAATATACTATTGGGTTTGCAGATGCTGAAAAAGTCATACTTTGACAAATAACCTCGTCCTTAGGCTTTACGCCAAGTAAAATCAATCCTAAATGAATGGCCGCTGTTCCAGAACTTAAAGAAGCAACAGTAACTTTATCACTTAAATAGTTTTCTAAATCCTGTTCAAATCCGGTAACATTTGGACCTAATGGCGCAACCCAATTAGAATCCAAAGCCTCGTTAATGTATTTTTGTTCTCCACCTCCCATATGAGGGGAAGAAAGCCATATTTTAACACTATTCATTTTCGAAATTGTATTTTATAATTCTTCCTGGATTGCCTACTACGACTGCATAATCCGGAATATCTTTTATTATTATAGCTCCAGCTCCTATCATAGCCCATTTTCCAATATTTATTCCTTGAATTATAGTTGCTCCTATACCTATTTGAGTTCCTTCACCAATAGAAATATTTCCTGCTAGTGTTGCCTTGGGAGAAATTTGAACAAAATCATTGAGAACACAATCGTGTTCTACAATAGCACCCGAATTTATTATACAATGATTGCCAATTACTACTCCTGAATTTATTATTGCACCGGCCATTACTACTGTACCATAACCAATTGTAACTTCTTTAGAAATAATTGAGGTTAAGTGAATTGCCTTACTAAAATGCACTTTTAACTTATTAGAAATGTCTTTTCTAACCTGATTATTTCCTATAGAAATAATCATATTTTTTATTTTAGTAAAATCAAAATTTTCTGTTTTTACAACAGAATATTGTAAAAGTGAAGCTACTTTTGGATTATCATCAATAATAGCATCAATCGCAATAGAGCGACTATTTAATATATCAATAATCACTTTACAATGGCCACTTGCCCCATAAAGAGTTACATTATTATCCATTGAATGGTTCTATTGTTGCAGCGTCTGCAGCGTTAATTCCTTCGCTTGATAAAACTTTGCTTATCGAACTAAAAAGTATTTTAATGTCCAAAGTAAAGGAAATATTTTCAACATACCAAACATCAAATTCAAATTTTTTTTCCCATGAAATGGCATTCCTTCCATTAACCTGTGCCCAGCCTGTAATTCCGGGCTTTACTTCATGCCTTCTATTTTGAAAATCATTATATAAATGTATATAATTTGTTAGTAAAGGTCTTGGTCCAATAATACTCATGTCACCTTTTATAACATTGAGCAGTTGTGGAATTTCGTCTAAAGAGGTTTTCCTTACAAAATTTCCTATTTTGGTTAATCTTTCTGAATCTGGTAATAGATTCCCTTGAGAATCTCTTTTATCGTTCATTGTTTTAAATTTAACAATTTTAAAAATTTTGCAATTTTTTCCTGGACGAAGTTGAAAAAAAAATGGCTTACCATTATTGGCAAAACATAATAGGGCTGTAATTACAACAAACAAAGGGGATAACACAATTATCCCTATAAAACTTGAAATAAAATCTAAGATTGGCTTTATCTTATTTATATACATTATCAGTTACTATTTTATATTCTTCTAATATGGCTTTCCAAACAACTTGTTGGTCAAAACGAGCTTCTATACTTGCCCTTGCATTTGACTGTAAAAATAGCAACTTTTTTTTATCTTCTAATACCAATTGCATTGCATCAAAAATAGTTATTTCATTCTTAATTGGAATAATTATTCCATTATAATTATCTTTTATTATTTCATTACAACCATTAATATTTGTCACTATACTCGGTAAACCCATAGCACCTGCTTGTAAAACTACATTTGGAAAACCTTCTCTATAACTAGGAAATACGAGTACTTTAGCCAAATCCAAATAGTTTCTTATGTCTTCTTGATAACCTGTACTTATTATATTTAAATTATTTTGAATTTCTAGCAAGGTTTCTTTTGAAATTGGGTCTATTTCTTGTTCAAACGGTCCAACTAAAAGCAATTTTATATTGTTTTTTTGTTTAGAAAGTTTTGAAAAAGCTGCAATTAGTTCGTTAATTCCTTTGTCGGCAACAAGACGTCCAATGAAAATAAAAACGAAATCATTTGTTTCAATTCCTAAAGAAGTGCTTAATTTTTGTGAAGAAGCTTCTGATATATTTTCTGGATTGAAGTGTTCTAAATCAATTCCATTTATATTTCCATTGGCTATTACTTTAAGTGGTTTAGAAGTAATTTTAAATTGTATTAAATCATTTTTTACGCCTTCACCTTCTGGATAAACATTTGTTGCACATTTACACAACATCCGATCCATCGTAATCAAAAGCTGTTGCAGTGCACGGTTTTTACTAGGAAAAACTAAACCCGTAAAGGTATGAATTCGTACAGGTACTCTAGCAAAATAAGCTGCAATCATGCTTAACAAGCCAGCCTTTGGAGTTATTGAATGAACTATTAATGGTTTTTCTTTTTTAAAAAGGATAAACAACCTTACCAAAGAAATTAAATCTTTAATTGGGGAAATTTCTCTTTTTAAAGAGATGTCAACTGTATTAACTTTTTCGCGTTCTTTAACTTGTAGTAGATGATTGTCTTCTCCTGAAACTGCAATTACATTATAATTTTCGTTCAAAAAATCCAGTTGGCCTTTGAGCAAAAGATCTAAAGACATAGCAACGGTAGCTGTTCGTATTAACTTTGACTTCATTGTTTAATAAATTTAAAAAATGGCTGAAGAAATTTATATAGTATAAAGTTTTTTAAAATTATTTTTCGAAATAAATCTTTTTTCTTGTCGAAAATTGGAAAATCAACATAATAAATTCCTTTAAATTTTAATTGATTCTTAATCTCTTTAGAGTTGAAATAAGATATATTGTATTTTAAAAGTTGGAAAAATAAAGTTGAAACCAAAAACGAAAGTCTTTCTTGTATAAATATTTTAGAATCTTTATTACAAGTTTGTTTTAAATTAAGGTACAAATTATTTGTAATTTGAATAATTTGAATAAAATCATTTATTACTTTTTCTTTTTTAGAATAATCTTTATTTCTGGTAATTGAATTTTCCGATTGTAAAAATTGGGCTACCAGAAAATCTGTAGCCATAGCTCTTTTAGCATTTAAAAAAACGCGGGTATTAAATTCAAAATCTTCAATATAAATTTTTTCAAGAAAAAACAGATTATTATTTACAAGAAAACTTCGTTTATATAATTTATTGCATGCAGAATTTAAATATCGAATGGTATTGTAATAGGTTACACCAGATAAAACATTTTGATTAGTTGTATTAAAAAAATGAAATGAAATACTACCATTGGATGTAATACCTTGAGCTGCAAACTCAAGTATTTCAAGATTGTATTTATTGGCAATTGAAATAAGATTATTTAAAGTATTTTTTAAATACCAATCATCCGAATCTAAAAAGAGTACATAATCTCCTATTGAATTGATTATTCCTGTATTTCTTGCACCTCCCAATCCTTTATTTTTTTGAGAAACAATTTTTATATTAGAATGCTTTTTAGATAACTCCTTTACTATGTTCAAACTATTATCTGGCGATTCATCATCTACAACTATAATTTCATATTCAAAAACTTCTAAATCATTATCCACTATAGATTGGATACATTTTTCAACGTACTTTTCTACATTATAAATTGGAATAATAATACTTAATTGCATTTATAGGTTTATTTTAAAATAAAATCTAATAAGTAAGTAAATGAAAAATAAAGAATAGTAACAGTACCAATAACTTGATGCTGTTTTTCATATATTTTACTTTTTAATAATGGGTATATTATTACTAAGGCTAATAAAAACCAAGATAAATAGGCAAATCTATTACTATAGGAGGCTCTAATAACTAAAATCCAAAAAGCATTTGCAATTATATAGATATTACAAATTAATGAATATATTTTGTCTTCAAATTTTTTCTTGACAATAAAATACCAGCTTGTATAAATTCCGATGGCACTATATAGTATAAAATCCCATCTAAAACCAATAACTAAAGTAACGCCTTCTTTTACTTGATCAATTCCTCCTAAATACCCTTCTAATTTTTCATCGGCAAAACCCAATCCTAAAAAAAAAATGTTCCCAAAAACTACCAAGAACTAAAGATAAAGGTATACAAACAAGCCATAAAGCTAGATAGGCTTTAGTATAATTATATTTAGAAACAATAAAATAAATTAAAACAGGAATTAATATTGATTTGTGAATGAAAATAATTGCTACTAAAATTAGCCATTTAATTATTTTAGAATCTCTTGAAAGAGCATATATAAAAAGAGAGGTTGCAATACCGTTTCTAATTCCGTTAGTAGCATAAGCCCAAAAAGAAAAAGAAATAATTAATAAAAAAAATGCATAAAAGGAATAATCAACAAATAATTTTTTGGTTGCAAAATACAATGGGGTGATATATAAAAAAGCACATACAAAAAAGAAACTGGTTGCATTTAAATTTTTAGCAAAGAAATATAGAAAACTTTCAAACAAAAACTCTTTTTTAGTGTCAAAAATAGCTCCATTTACATAGTTATTAAATTCGATATTGTAAATTACCATATCCCCAAAACGATAATTAACAGGTCTGAAACCGATGTATAATAAAACTATGAATAAGAGAAAAAATCCTAAAAAGTTTTTGCCCATTAAATTAACAGGTGATTCTATAGCTACCGTATAGCTTCTTACAAAAACAAAAAGTGTTATTACAAGCAAAAAGTTGTAATAAATAAAAGAATAATTGGCAACTGGAAAAAAAGTAATCAATTGTATAAAATTATTTTTTATTAATAGAAAATATTCAATCAAAATTAAGTATTAAAAATTTAATATTTAATCAGAAATGTAACAATTTGCAGTAATTTCTAAATTAAATTTAGCCAATAATTGCGTTTTATTTTTTTTTATTTCAGAAATATAATCGTCAATAAATAGTATCTTATTAATTGCTTCAGAAAATATTATTTCTTCTTTAGTTATTGATTCATTCGAAGGAATCTCCAAACTTCCTTTATAAAAAGTGGGGGTTATAATGCCACTTTCGGTAATAATAAAGTCTCTGTTTTTTTTATTTTTTTTAATACTCATTAATTCCATAATACCATCGGTGGAGTTGGAAGAAATTATTGGGGTTTCAGTAGCAATAGCTTCAACAATTACATTGGGAGTACCCTCATAATAGGATGTTAGTGCTAAAATGGATGCTCTTTTTAAATACGGATACGGATTAGTTTTTCTTCCTAAAAAATATACCTATTCTTTAATTCCAAGTTTAACCGTTAAGTCTAACAGATACTTAGTTAGTTTGGCATCTCCATCACCAATAAAAACTAATTTAAGAGAATTGTCTTGGTTTTTCAACAAGCTAAAGCATTTTATTAAGTGCCATGGTGCCTTTACAAGTGTTAGTCTACCCAAAAACAAAATAACTTTATTTTGAAATAATTCTTCTTCAAAAACAGATTCTAATGGCTCTTGAGACAATCTTTCTATAGCTTCAAAATTATGAGGATTATAGAGAACTTGCAATTTATTTTTGAATTTAAAACCACATTTTTTTATTAAATCTTGTTTAACCGTTTCACTAATGCACACTACTTTATCAAAGTAAAAATAAGTTGTTTTATAAGCCAATTTAAAGATTTTGTTTAAAAAGTTTTTTTCTTTAAACTCAATACTTTTATAAGAATGAATACTAGCTACTTTAAATTCTTTAGAAAAACTAATTGAACTAAACACGTTGGCCATATCACCAAAAGAAATAGAATGCGTGATATTATATTTTTTTACAATTTTATATAATAAAAAAGGGATTTTGCAATAAAACCAAAATCGTTTTAGAAACGACATTTGGTAAAAATCGATTTTAGAAAGCGCTATTTCATCTTCTCCAAAATGAATAATATCCTCCTCCAATTGTATGATTTTTATAGCTTTTACAGAAAAACCTTTCTTTTTATATTGGCTATAAAAATTAAGTGCTAGTCGCTCCATACCGCCAACACTTCCGTAGGGCATTATTAAAAGGATGTTTTTCATTTAGCTAGCTCTTTAAATAATAAATCCCATTGTAACATAACTATTTCAGGTAAAAATCGTTGTACATTTTCTTTAGCCGCATGCCCCATCAATTTTCGTTTTTCATTATTTTCAATAAGTTCTATAAGCTTTTTAGCAAAAGCTTCTGTATTTCCATTTTCAATTAAAAATCCATCTTCATTGTTTTTTATAATTGCGCTAGGCCCACATGGGCAATCAAAAGAAACGCAAGGAACCCCACAAGCCATTGCTTCTATCAAAACCATTCCAAAACCTTCCGAACGGGAAGACATTGCCATTATTGATGCTTCAAGGTATTTTTGATCTATATTCAAAACTGGTTCTAAAAATGTAACGCTGTTATTTAAATTTAAATCTAATGCGAGTTTTAGATATATTTTACTCTCGTCAATATTACCATAAATTTCTAATTTCCAATCAGGATGTTTACTTACAACTTCTGTCCAAGATTGTAATAGTAAATCATATCCTTTATTATAATTATGACTTCCAACTACAATTATTTTTTTGGAAGTTAAAGAGGAAGATTCTTCTGGATAAAAAGACAATGGATTTGGAATTACTTTTAAATTATTGGAATTCCATTCTTGTTTATTTTCAGGAGTTAATACTATAAATTTATCAAATTTTTGAGAACAATAACGCATCAAACGATATTTAATGTTATTTGATATTATTTGAATAAAATTCAAATTATTAGAGTTGAAATTCAAATTAACAGAAGCATGTCTTTCATAAATAATATTAAAGGATTTTTTAAACAGCATTGGAATAAAAAAACCTTTTAACCCATCATCACAAACGGAAATAATATCGGGTTGTATTTTGTTTACTACATTTTTTATGCCTAAAATATATTTTTTTAGATATTGAAATGGATTTCCAAAAACTGAAATATCATGTAACATAATTTTAGAACTAAACTCATAAAACACTGGAGCATCATTATGATTTAAGACCAATATATGCACCTCATAATCCAAAAAATCTACAAGATAATTGGCTTTAATTGCTAATACTCTTTCAAGCCCTGCAGCACCTTTAATTCCATTTGTTATGTATAATAATTTCATACCAGTTTACTTCTTTTTAAAAATTATAAAATAAAGAACCAATTTAAAATACCTGAATTCTTGTGACGATTTAAAACATAAATAAATGAATAGGTTGGGTACAATTAGGCAAAGGATTAATTTATATCCAAAATTAACATGTTGGTTAAATGTTAAATAATTAGATATAAAACTAATGATTAAAAAGGAAGTTGTTAGTATAACTAAATATAGTAGATATTTTTTTAAATATTCCATTGGGCTTTTATGCAATCCTAATTTAATTACAATGTAAGGGTCGTACCAAGCATTAGTAATTAAACGTGCCAATGCTGTAGCGATTAGAATTCCCAATAGACCAAGCTCTTTACCCAATATAAAAGATAAAATTAAATTGATAATTGCTGTAAGAATGACTAAATATTGACCTTGTTTAAAAAATCCAAAAGTAGATTTATAGGTCCAAACAGCATTTTGCATTCCGTACATATAAAAATTAAAGGTTAAAGCAACTACCACCGGAAAGGATAAAACATATTTGGTTCCAATCCAAATGGTAATAAAATCATTTATTAAAACTAATATTCCAATTGAGAAAAATCCATAAAGATAAAAGTTTGCAAAATTAATCGAATTAAATATGGCTGATCTTTTTTCAACATCTTCGGTAACATTAACATTGGCAATACTACCCGTTAAACTAGAAAAAACTTGAACAATAAGACTCGAAGCTAATCCGATAACCAAATTATAATTGGATAATAATCCTACCATTGCAAGTCCAGAAAAATAATTTAGAATTATATTATCGGTACTATTCACCAAAAGACCTCCAATTTTAACCAGAGCGGTTGATTTTACATTTGAAAAAATATTTTTTTTAACATTAATGTCTATTTTTTCCTCTTTATATTTCTTTAAAAAAGGATAATATTTATTAATCAACAATGAAACTATCAAGTTGCCTAATAGTTGAAAAAAAGCTTGAATTATTAAGTATAAAATAAAATTTTTAAAAATTACTAGCGCAATAATTTGTACACAATTTTGAAGTACAAAAACAATTGCATTACAAATAGATATTATATAACCATTTTGATCTGCGTTAAATAACGAAATTTTATAATAGAAAAAGTAGCTCGAAACTGTGTTAAAAAGAAATAAAAGATAAATTATATATAAATCTTGTTCTAAAGGAGCAGAAGGATTTTGTACAATATGATGTAAAAAAAACAAAAGTATTAGACCTATCAAACCTATAATAAAAGCTATTTTATAGTATATTACTTTAAAAAAATTGATTAAAGCAGCAATTTTTCTTTCATCTTTTTCGGCTAATGAATTATACAAAGAATAAAGAAGCACACTTGAAATGCCCATTTCGGTTAAGGAAAGCAAAGAAAGAATATTGGTAAAAAGTCCATTTACACCCAGGTATTCTACCGATAAATATTTTATAAATATGGTTCGAGTCACAAATCCAAATAACATTTGAACCACTTGAGATAATATACCAAATGAAATGTTTTTAATGGAATTAGATATACGAGAGTCTTGGTTCACTATTCTTTTTATTTGTATTAAATTATATTTGAACTAATTATAATAAATTGTACGCAAACAAAACCCTTGCGTAAAGGGCAAAATATCAAATTCATTGGAATGTATTCCAATGGCCTTGGTATCGCACTGTGAAAAATCAATGGCGCCATCTCTTCTAGTAACTGATCTAAGATATTCTAATGCTTTTTCTTTTGCACAAATACAAAGAGTAGAAATAGATTCAATATTGGAAGCATTTGCTAAAAACCAAGCTAAAGTAGCAGTTGTGGAAGAATCCATTCTTGCAGATTTATCTAAAACAATCCAAGACCAACTTCCGTTTTCATTTTGAAATTTTATTGCAGTTTTGGCAAAAGAAACTATACTTTGTTCTAATACTTTTTTATAGGAATTTTCAGTTGGTAAAATACTCCAAGCATCTATTAAACCTATAGCATACCAGCCCATCCCTCTCCCCCAACCAAACAATCCAACTGGCAAGTTATTTGTTATCTCGTATGTATGACATGGTATGTTTGTATTCAATAACAATCCGTTTTCGTTAAAAGCAGTAATTTGATTTAT
Source organism: Flavobacteriaceae bacterium (assembly GCA_947452415.1). Classification (GTDB taxonomy): domain Bacteria; phylum Bacteroidota; class Bacteroidia; order Flavobacteriales; family Flavobacteriaceae; genus Flavobacterium. The sequence continues at coordinate 8,375 of CANGCT010000036.1, read as the reverse complement.
GGCTAAATCAATGGCTTCAGGTCTATTGAACTTTATTCCAAATAAGACTAAAAATGGGCAGATAAAGCCTATAGTATCTACAAATCTATAATTGATTGCGTATTTTCTATATGCAACCGTACCGTCAATTCCAACCAAATCTTGTATCAATTGATAGGCAGTATCATAAATGGGTTTATAATTATCGTGATTAATCCAATATATGTTTAATACTGCATAGGCTAAAATAACTCCATCAATTTCTTGTGGTTGGTCTTTCCAATTTCCGTTTGAAAAATTAGATTTTAAAAAAGCATCTATTTCTTTTCTGCACAGTTTGTTTTTTGTTTTTTTATGACATTCGGTCAATCCAAGAATTAGAGCAGCTTTCTGCCAATGCTGGATGGCATTGCGTTTGTAATTACCTTTTATAATATCAATAATAATTAGTCGATTATTATCCGTAAGTTTTATAGTAGGGGTGTTTTTTAACCATTGTAAAGCTTTACGCACTACTTTTTTAGTCCATAATTCTCTACTAACATACCTGCCAATATAGATACGACTTTGCCAAGTGTACCATTGGGGAAATATATCTATTGCAATTACTACAAACAGAATTAATAAAATAAAAACTAAACTATAATTATACAACATATCTATTATTTTCTATTAAATCCAAGTTCATTTTATGTTTCATTTGGTCTTTTTATTAGCTTATATCTTTCTTTATTGTTGAGAAACTTTCTTAAACAAACAATTGATTTTTTTTACAATTATTAGGTTATAATAGTAGTTCATAAATTTTTTCTATTTCACTTTCAGTGCCTAAAGTCATTTTGGATAAATTATTAGATAAAAGAGTTCGTAAACTTTCATTTTGAAGCAATTCTATTACTCCTTCTGAAATTGATTGCAGATTCATTTCTGTAATATAACCAGTTTCTTTATGTGTAATTTGATCGTTCACTGTACTAAAATTAGTCACTAATATGGGTTTACCTACTATTTTAGCTTCGTCTATAGCAATTGATTTCCCTTCAAATCGTGACGTTTGCATAAATATATTGGCATACTTTATATAAGGATAATGATTCTCTTTAATACCTACAAAACTGACATTTTCTACTAAATTATTTTTAGCAATTTGTTGCATTAATTTTTGTTTTTCAACCCCTTCACCCAAAATAATCCAATGAAAACGAATTCCTTTTTCTTTTACAATTTTCAACGCATCTACTGCAAAATCATACCCTTTTTGATTTTCTAATCTACCTATAGAAACAATTTTTAACCCTTGTGGAAATTGTTCTTGAACCGTTTCTTCTGCCAATTTATGAATTAATGCAGGGGAAACGATATTGAAAATAATTTTAATTTTTTCTTTAAAGCTAGGAAAATTGTGCACCAAAATTTCTTTACATTCATTGGAATCTGTTATGATAAAATCTAGTTTTTCAAAGTAAGGAAAATCAATATTTTTATCCATTTCTAATTTTTCATAATCATTATGAATAAAGCCAATTTTCTTTATAGCATCTACCTTTTCAACGGCATAATACACAGGCGATTTTTCTAAAAAACCAAAAACTGCATCGTATTTTTTAGGAGTTTTTTTTACGCATTTGCTAATACACTTCCAAACTCGTTGTTCACATCTAGAAAGATTTTTTTCGGTTTTAAAAATATAAGCTACAATAATTCTATTGAAAATTATATCCCATCTTCCTTTATTTAATGCCTGAAAAAGAGCTTTAGAAAGAGACATGTCAAAATAATGGTACTCTTGAATTTCAGGTAATATAGTAACTTTAGAATTTACTTGTTTTAGAAATAGACCTTCAACGGAAAACAACTGTAAATCTACATTATACAGATTATAATCAATTGTTTGAAGTAAGGAAATTAAGGATTTTTCAGCTCCTCCACATCGCAAATTACCCATAACAAAAAGAAGGTTTTTTTTAAGCTGTGCCATAAATTAAATTGTAGAAATTAGTGATTTCGGTTTCGGTACTTAAATTCATTTCTTTTAAATTAAAAATGAATTTTTCAATTAGATTTGGATTCTCTTTTAAAGTTAAAATTTGCTGGGCTATGCCTGCTGGATTCATTTCGCAAATAATTCCATTTTCTCCATTATCAATCTGATCTATTGCTGTTAGATAATTAGTGGTAATAATGGGTTTTGCCATGATTTTAGCTTCATCTATAGCGAGTGATTTTCCTTCATATCGAGATGGTTGTACATATAAAAACGATTGTTTTAAATAGGGATACGGATTGGCTTTTAGTCCTAATAAAATAAAATTATTTTCTAATTGATATTCTTTTATTTTGGCTTCCAGAGAGACTTTTTCGCTACCTTCTCCAATAATAAACCATTTAAAGTCTATTCCTATTTTAAACAATTGCAATGCGGCTTCCAATGCTAAATCGATGCCCTTCTCTTTGCTCAATCGTGCTATAGTTAGAATACTTAAAGCAGTAGAATCAAATTTAGAATCTACAATTTTCTCCTCCGAAAGTTCTTTTATTAATTTAGGTGAAACAATGTTATGAATTACTTTTATTTTATTTTTTAAATTCGGAAAATTTCGGTTTAAATTGTCTTTGCATTCCTTGGAAATTGTTACTAAATAATTTAATTTCTCAAAAAAAGGAAGGTCAAAATCTTTTTGCATTCCCGAATTAGAATAATTGGTATGTATCCAACCTATTTTTGTTTTAGCTTTTACTTTTTCCACTACATAATAAATGGATGATTTTTCTAATGCACCTATTGCGGTATCGTATTCTTTAGTTAATATTGGAATTGCTTTACTTATATGTTTCCAAGATACCTGTTCAGCTTTGGAGGTATTTTTTTTAATTTTGTTTTTCAAAAAGAAAAGAATTCTATGCATAGCTAAAATAAACTTTCCTAGCTTTAAAAATTCACTAACCGAAATAAAAATTGATTGGGAAAAATCTAGAAAATCTCCATTTATAGTAATTAATTTAACGCTTTTCGGAATAGATTTTAAGAAAATTCCTTTTGGATGAAAAACTAATACATCGACTTCAAAAAGAGAATAATCAATTACATTAAGCAAATTAATTAAACTTTTTTCGGCACCGCCAGCATCTAAGCTAGGAATTACAAAGAGAATCTTTTTTTTCATTGATTATATTTGGGAAATAGAAATTGCTGCTTTTCTTGACATTTCTTTAATTCTTGGGATGTTGTTCGCCAAAATTTGAATAACTTCTTGTTCGTCCAGAACCATTTCTTGAAACTTTTCAATTAATTTAGAACTATCCGATATATCTTTTAGGTTTAAAACTAGTTTTTCTTCTCCAAAAATATCTTTAGCTATTCCTCTAGACTTCACACTATAACCAAGCACCATCGTTGGGATTAAGGTGGAATAAGCCGCAATGGTAGCATGAGTTCGAGCTCCAATAAAAAATCGCATTCGAGCTATATATCCTTTATATTGAATAGCATTCAAATTGTTAGGCAAAAGTAAAACCCTGCCAGTGCTTTTAAATTCATTATAAAAATCCTGCAAACAAGCATAGTCATCATTCCCTTCCTCAATAACATGAGGCGTAAAAGCAATAGTCATAGTGGTTGTTTCTAAAATATACTTTACCAAATTAAATGCTGCTTGACGAGAATCTTTATTCTTTTTCCATACTAATGGACTAAAATTAAAACCTAGAGTGTTTGCTACTTGCCAACCTTTTGGCAACGGTAGTTCTTCTTTATCCATAGTAAAAGCACCATCGGCACAAAGTTTTACATTAGTTAAACCATATTTTATTAAAATTTCGTTGGTAAGGGATTCTCTTGCAAGAATTAAATCGAATAATTTAAGGTCTTCCAATTTAGAATCGGATAAATCTTCCTCTCCAATTGATGCGCCCCAAAGCACTAGTTTCTTTCCAGCTTTTTTTACACATTTATCCACTTCATAGATTCCTGGTTGCTCACCATAACAATAATTATCACCACCTATTGAAAGTACAATATCGTAATTTGGAATTAATTTTATTAGATCCGAATGTATTACTCGGAATGCATAATTTTCATTTTTAAAGAGTTTATAATGAAGCACACAGTTAACCCATTGCAACGAAAACTTTTTAATAGGTTTTACTCTATCTAGATAAATGGTATCAATAAGCGGAATAATAACATCCGTTTCGGGCTTCCAAGAAGCTAAATCAACTATAGCGTTTGGAATTTGTTTTTTAATCAAAGTAACCCCCGATCGCACTATAGCTTCGCAACCTCTGTTATTACTTCCTCCATGGTAAAACATTAATATTTTCATAGTCTATCTATTTTTATATCTACTGTACATGGTTGCCAAATGTAGTTTGAATGTAGATTTCTGTTTTATGGATTTTAGTAAAAATTTATCGTATCTATTGCTATTTTTGAATAACGATTCAAAATGATGACGCATCACGTTTTGAACCTCTTCATTATTAATCATTTCCTTAACAAAGGAATACCTCTCTTTGAAATTTAATTTATTAGAAGGATTAAAATAAATATGCACTAATGAGACAACATTTTTTAAAAATTTAATCGCTTTAATTTGTTGGATTTCTTCTTCAGAAAATTTTATATTCATATTTGATTTGTAATCAAAATGATACATTTTCAATATATTTTGGAAATAATTGTGTTGCACTACATTTCGGGTAGCACTTCCCTCAACTTCTCTATAATTATAACCTGGATAGTCTATATATAACATTGATTGTATAATATTAAAATACAACATATTAAAAATATTGTCTTCGCTCAAAGCATTTTTTGGAGGAAATTGAATGTTATTTTCTTTTATGATAGAAGCTTTAAATAGCTTATTGCATGACGAGTACATATCGTCATTTTCAATTAAATAGGGTAAAATGGTCTCTTTAATATAATCACTATCTAAAGTTATATTTTTGGTAAAATTATAGGAGGTAATTACTTCTTTTTCATTGAAGTAGGTTTTCATGTTAAATAAAACCAAGTCACTAGAATAAGTTTCTATAGCTTCTAATAATAAGGAATACAAATGCTTTTCTATCCAATCATCACTATCTACAAAACCAATATAGGTTCCCTTGGCTATTTCTAAACCTTTATTACGAGCAACACTTACTCCTTTGTTTTCTTGGTTTAAAATGCGAATTCTAGAGTCTTTAGCTTTATATTTTTCAAGAATAAACAAACTTGAATCGGTGGAACCATCATTAACAAAAATAAATTCACAATTGGCATACGTTTGTTGTATTAATGAGGAAATACACTGATCCAAATAATTGGCAGTGTTATATACTGGAACGATGATACTTATTAATGGATTCATATTATTAAGGTACTATTAGTCACATTGATTTACTATTTGCGTTATACAATTGATATCCAAATCATAAAACAAAGGCAGTCGCAATAAACAATCGGTGAATTTATCGCTATTGGGCAAATTTCTACCGTCGTGTTTGTCTTTAAAATAATCACTTGCATGAAGCGATAAATAATGAAAAACAGCAGTAAAACCTGCATTTTTTAACTGAAATATAAGTCGATTTCGATGCTCTAAGTCTTTTGTAACAATAAAAAAAGCGTGAGCATTGTGACTCGCATATTCTGGAACAACAGGTAATTGAATATCATTTAAATTTTTTTCTAAAAATATTCTATTGTAGGTATTCCATATTAATTTTCTTTTTTCTTGAATAGTATCTAAACTTTCAAATTGTGCCCATAAAAAAGCAGCAATTAATTCGGAGGGCAAAAAAGAAGATCCAATATCTACCCATCCGTATTTATTTACTTCTCCTCTAAAAAACTCAGCCCTATTGGTTCCTTTTTCCCAAATAATTTCGGATCTTTTAATAAATCTTTCGTCATTAATTGCCAATAATCCTCCTTCCCCCGAAATTATATTTTTAGTTTCATGGAAAGAAAATGCTGCCAAATGTCCAATAGAACCTAAAGCTTTTTTAATTCCTTTGTTATTAGTATAATAACTATCAATAGCTTGCGCAGCATCTTCAATAACTAATAAATTATAGCGACTTGCAAGATTCATAATGGAATCCATATCACAAGCAATTCCGGCATAATGCACCACTACTATAGCTTTAGTATCTGGAGTGATTAATTTCTCTATAGCATTAGCATCCATATTAGGGTTATTAGAATATGAATCGGCAAAAACTACTTTAGCTCCTTGTCTTAAAAATGGTAAAGCTGTAGAAACAAAAGTATAACTAGGCATTATCACCTGATCATTAGTTTGAATGTTTGCAAGTAGGACACACATTTCTAATGCATCTGTTCCAGAAGTAGTCAAGAGTGCTTTTTTAATTCTATATTTTTTTTCAAAGAAAGTTTGACAAAGTACGGTAAATGGGCCATTGCCCGAAAGTTTACCATTAGCAATAGCTTCACTTAAGTATTGAATTTCTTTACCTGTTGTATGTACTTTATTAAATGGAATCATCTTCTATTGTATTATTAAACTATAAAAATCGTATGCTTTAATCTTATTTGGGTTTACTAATTTTTCTTTTTAAATTTTCAAAAATCAATTTTAAATAAAGGTGTTTTTTTACTAAAAAATGAAAAATGAAAAACAGAACGAAAGGCTTATTAAAAAATGTATATTGCTTAGAAATTAAATCTTCTAAATAGGTTAAATTATTTTCTTTCAAAAACAATTTCACCTTTGTAAATCGTTTTTTATTTAATGTTGGTACTATGTTCCAATCTAACAGTCTTTGAAGAAAAATTAATTTTACTTTATTGAAATATTCCTCTTCAATAGCTTTTAAATTTGGAAAATTTTGAATTTTAAACTCTTCCAATTTTTGTATAGCAATTAAACATCCATTAAAAACTTTTTCACTTTTAGTTTTATTACTCGCAGAATTAGCATGTTGAAAATAGTTGTAATACGGTAATGAAAAATAACTACACCTCAGCGCTTTTGATTGAGCCATAGCATTAAAAACGGTATCTTCTCCAACAATAATTCCAGGGATGAAATAGATGTTTTTTATTAATACTTTTTTATAAAGGGTTGAAATAAAAGTTCTTCTTTCATGAACAAACCCATTATGAACTAAGTCTTCCGATCCAACTTTTGGAGAATCTTCTATAAATATTCCGTTACTATCACAATAGGTTAAATTCAAATACAAAATATCTAAATTTTCTTTAATTGCAGCTTCAAGAATTGAACCTAAAGTATTATTATTTATAGTATCATCGGCGTCTATAAAAGTTATATAATTCCCTTTTGCAATGGATAGTCCTAAATTTCTTGCCGAGGAAACCCCTTTATTAGTTTGTTTTAAATAAATAATATTTTCATGAACTGAAGTAAATTGTAAAATAATATCTTCTGAACCATCTGTTGATCCATCATTAATTAGTATAATTTCATATTCTGATTTGGATAAATCTTGATTCAAAGTACTTTTAATACAATTTGACAAGTATTTTCCAGCATTATAAATCGGAATTATTATACTTAGTTTTATCACTTTAACATTCATTATTTAATATCTATTTTTTCAAATACTTAATAATCCTTTAATCTTTTGTTTTTTATTTTATACGGAAAACTTCTAATTAATCCTTTTTGCAATAATTCAATCTTGTCGAGGTCTGGCAAATAAAAACCTGCATTGCATAACAATTCATTATCAATTGTTTTACTCTCAAAAAACTGAACATTATAAATACCTAACGATTCAAAATAATCATAAAATTTAACGTTACTTCCTGACAATTTATTTGAAAATTTCCACCACTTAGCTTCAATATTATATGCGTTAGCAACTATTAACCCATGTAATGAAGTGGATATAATTTTTTCGCATTGTAAAATTGCATCAATTACATGCTCTATATTTTCTGTCAATAAATTAATTAATAATATATCTTTATTATTATCATGAATTAATTTAATTTCTTCAAAATCAACATAATGAGAAACAATACCATATTTATATTTTTTATGTATTGTATTCTTATAAACTAATGGCAATAACAAAGCAGGATCTCCAACAATATCTGGTACTTTATATCCAAGACTTCTTAATCTATCAATTGTTTTATACCCTCTTACCGCTTTAAAAACACCTCCTTTAACAATTACTTTTTCATCAACTATTCCAGTTCCCCAAACTAGTGTATTAGAATTTGAAATTTCCAAAATACTTCCTACCATTATTGAATGCTTAATGTATTTGGCCAAAATAAAATTGGGATCAAATAATATTGGCACCTTTCCGGTTAATTTTTCAACTATATAGGGTGTTATTATATCCCCAAAATTCTCTTTATTTTCTTCTCTATATTTATGAAAATCTTGAAAAGTCCACCAAAACACTTT
>CANGCT010000035.1 GCA_947452415.1 Flavobacteriaceae bacterium | reverse complement strand
CGAATGGGAGTGGTAGATAAAATTTTCACTAGAGTAGGGGCCAGCGATAATATTTCGATGGGCGAATCTACTTTTATGGTGGAGATGAACGAAACGGCTTCCATATTAAATAATATTTCCGATAGAAGTTTGGTGCTTTTAGATGAAATAGGTAGAGGGACAAGTACTTATGATGGAATTTCTATTGCTTGGGCTATAGCCGAATTTTTGCACGAAAATCCTGCGCGACCTAAAACACTTTTTGCTACGCATTACCATGAGTTGAATGAGATGAGTGAGCAATTACCCAGAATTCACAATTACAACGTTTCGGTAAAAGAGTTAAAAGACAACGTGCTTTTCATTCGGAAGTTAGTGCGAGGAGGAAGTGCGCATAGTTTTGGTATTCATGTGGCTAAAATGGCTGGGATGCCTCAAATTGTGATTCAGAAAGCCCAAAAATTACTAAAAAAATTAGAAAAAAATCATTCTAGCGATGCTTTGCATGGAATAAAATCCAATAAAGAGGAACTGCAATTGAGTATTTTTAATTTAGACGATCCCTTATTGGAAGAAATAAAAGAAGAAATTTTAGGATTAGACATTAATACTTTGACTCCAGTAGAAGCATTAATGAAATTAAACGAAATAAAAAGAATGCTTACAAAAAAGTAAAGTTTGGGTTTTCAAGACGTTATGTCTTTAGGCTTATTTTTTTGTCGAAAACGTTTGTATAATTCAATTTAAGTGTTACATTTGCATCCGCAATATGGTACAAGTATTGTGAATGTTCTTAAAAATTTGACAATGCGAAAATAGCTCAGTTGGTAGAGCGCGACCTTGCCAAGGTCGAGGTCGCGGGTTCGAGCCCCGTTTTTCGCTCTTTACCATAGAAATTAATTTTTTTAATTTCAAATTGCTTGGGTGGTGAAATTGGTAGACACGCTGGACTTAAAATCCAGTGACTGTAATGGTCGTACGGGTTCAAGTCCCGTCCCGAGTACTAAAAGCTTCAAACGTTTGTTTGGAGCTTTTTTTGTTTTAAAAAACTTTGAGTTTGGATTAAATATGGGAACTTTCGTTATTACAAAACGGCTTAATGGGTATTACAAATACGAATTTACTTCTCGAAAAGGGAAGGCAATACTGGTTAGTAATGATTTTGAATTGCGATTTGAATGTGAAGAGGCTATTGAATTTTTAAAAAAATCGGTAGAGAATATTTTTTTTATGCGATTCAAATCTAAAAACGGTAAGATGTATTTTAAAGTTATTGTTAACGATAAAGAAATAGCCGTTAGCCGAAAATATACTACCCAATTTTTATTGGAAAAAGGAATATCTGAAGTAACTCGAACTTTGCAAATATCCGAAGTATTGGATTTTTCTTTAGCCAATGATATTTTCCCTCCTGCAGAAGATGTTTTTGGGTAGAAAATAACTATTTTATAAAAAACACCCCACCCCTAAGGGCGTGCGAAATAGTTATATTTATTAATAAAATTGAATAAAAAAAGCCCCGCAATGCGGAGCTTGATTTAAATTAGAAACTAGTTCTAATTATTTTTTTGCAGGAGCAGCAGCTTCTGTTGCAGCAGGAGCAGCAGCAGTTGTATCAGCAGCAGGAGCAGCAGTTGTATCAGCAACTGGAGCAGCAGTAGTGTCAGCTACAACAGCAGTTGTATCAGCAGCAGGAGCTTCAGCGTTTTCTGATTGTTTACAAGATACTACAGTTAATGCAGCGATAACAGCTAAACTTAAAAATACTTTTTTCATCTTAATTTAATATAAAAGGTTAATTATTAATTCGGAGCAAAGATATAATTTTTTTTAATCAAAAAAACTTTTCGTTAATTTTTTTTAAAATTTTCTCTTTGAATTCCTTTTTTTATCTTTACAAATTTCATGCCAAACTAAAAATTTTAACAAAATTTTATTTTTTATTGGTAGAAGGCATGATTTTCAACTCGTTAATGATGTTTTGTGCTCCCGCAAATTTATCGATAAGGAATAAAACATAACGAATGTCTACCATAATGTTTCTACAAATGTCTGGAGAGTAAAAAATATCACTCATAGTTCCTTCCCATACTCTATCAAAATTTAGGCCAATTAAGTTTCCGTTTGCATCCAAAGCTGGACTTCCAGAATTTCCACCTGTTGTATGGTTGGTTGCAATAAAACAAACTGGCATTTTGCCTTTAACACCATACTTTCCATAATCTTTGGTGTTGTATAATTCGATCAACTTTTGCGGCACATCAAACTCGTAATCTCCAGGAATGTATTTTTCCATTACGCCATCCAATGTTGTGAATGGTTCATAATACACGCCATCGTTAGGTTGGTAGCCTTTAACTTTTCCGTAAGTAATTCGTAAAGTGCTATTTGCATCTGGGAAAATTCTTTTATTTGGGAATAATTCTAATATGGCTTTCATGTAGGTGCGTTGCGTAGCCGTATTTTTTAGATTAATGGCATCATAAGTTGGAGCCACCATTGTAGAATAGGCATCCGCCATTGATTTAATTAGTTGGTATCCTTTATCGGCATTTAATTTTTCAATTACCGTTTTCGAATCGCCGTCTAATAATTCTTTAAAACGGGTTAAAGAAGTTAATTTGGAATTGGCAAAAATATCCGAAGTAAGTTTTGCAGCATCCAGGTTTACTAACGTTTTTGGTAAAAATTGTTTTGGAGATTTTGTAGCATACAAATTGATTAATTGCTCAAACACATTTTTATCTACTTCAACATTGTAATCTTTATAAAAATCAGCAATCCCTTTAGAAAGAGTATTTTTTCTATCGGTAAACGATTGTTCCCCTTTTGTATTTAAAATTTGTTCTAATTGGTATAATTTATAACCAACCGAAAGAATTTCAGTATTTCGTAGTGCTACTTCAGAAAAATAATCTTTTGCTAAAGCATAGTCTTTAATGTCGGTATAATTCTTTTCAAAGTCTGAAAGTAAGGTTCCATATTCTGCTTGCTTCCCTACTTTAATTACTTTTTCTTGAAATTCTTTTTCAAATTTTTGTTTGGCAGCAACTGCATTAGCTTTTTTTAAACCTTTGGTTTCTCCCATCCATTTTTTCCAATAGTTGGCAACCCCAGCATATTTAGCAGCATATTGAATTTTGATGGCTTGGTCTTTTCGCATGAAGCGATCTTGCACTTTTAAAGCGGCATCGCGCACTTCAATTTTAGCAGGATTTAAGGTTTCCACAATTTGATTTACAGCTACCGAAGGCAAGTATTCTGTAGTTCTTCCAGGATATCCCATTACCATAGTAAAGTCGTTTTCTTTTAAACCAGCAATCGAAATCGGGAAGAATTTCTTTGGTTTGTAAGGAATATTATCTGCAGAAAATGCTGCAGGGTGGTTGTTTTTATCGGCATAAATTCGGAACAAAGAAAAATCTCCCGTGTGTCGAGGCCAAACCCAGTTGTCGGTATCCGAACCAAATTTTCCAATAGAACTCGGTGGCGCACCCACAAAACGAATGTCTTTAAAGGTTTCGGTTACAAATAATAGGTATTGATTTCCGTCGTAAAACGTTTTGATTTTGTTTTCTTGCCATGTTTCTTTTGCTAACGAATTACTTAAAGTAGTGATGTTTTCTTGAATTTTCTTTTGTTTTTCTGCTTCTGATGTTACTGTTGCAACGCCTTCTAAAACTTTGGCGGTAACATCTTCAATTCGCACCACAAACATAACCGTCATGTTGGGATTGGTCAATTCGTCTTCCATTTTGTAAGCCCAAAAACCATCCCGTAAATAATCGTGTTCTATTGAAGAATGGTCTTGAATTGCAGCGAATCCACAATGGTGGTTGGTTAAAATTAGGCCTTTATCCGAAATAACTTCGGCAGTACAGCCACCATCAAATTGCGGAACGGCATCCTTTAAACTCGATTGATTGGCATCGTAAATTTCTTTGGCGGTGATTTTCATCCCCATCGATTTCATTTCGGTTTCGTTCATTCCTTTCAATAACGAAGGAATCCACATACCGCCTTGTTGTGCTTGGGTTTGAAGGACAAATAATAGTAGTAGTAATTTTAAAAATTTCATATAGTTAGGGTATTTTGAGTTTTAATAATTTACGATTATGCAATTCAAAATCGTTGGCAAGATACAATTTTTGTGCGTTTTCATTGTGATTATCCAATTCAAGGCAAATCAATTTAACATAGGCAAGGGAGGCTTGCTCTTTAATAAAGTAGATTGCTCTTCCTTTGTTAGAATAATCATCCTGATAAGCTACAAACTAATCTTCACCACATAGCCTTCAAACGTTCGAACATTAAAAACCGTTCCGTCTTGAAAGATTAAGTATTGTCCTTTTATCCCCATCAATTTTCCGGTAAAATTAGGAGATTTCTCTAAACTCAAACTAGTAACTTTCTTTGGATATTCTAAAACAGGGAAATGTAAATCGTATAAATCTTCCTTTTCGGGATGAAAGTATTCCTGCACTTCCTTCGGAATTACATATTGCAAACTAGCGCGTTCTTTAATTAAATCGGTTTCTTGAAAATCATTTTTTAGCATTTTTTGCCAATTGGTTTTATCTGCAAAATGACTTTTCAGCGCTACTTCGGTAATTCCGGCTAAATATCTATTAGGCACTTCCACAATAGGAATGGCTTGCACCGCACCTTGATCTATCCATCGTGTTGGTACTTGAGTTAATCGCGTAACGCCAACCTTTACCTCACTCGTTAAAGCCAAATACACAATATGCGGCTGGAGTTGCACTTTCTTTTCATAATCTAAATCTCGGTCTTCCAAATCCAAATGTGCGGTGCTCAATTCGGGTTTCATGATCCAATCGCCTGCCGATGGGCTACTCATAAAGCAATCGTAACAAAATCCTTGTCGGAAAATTTTCTTCTGTTTACCGCAATGCAAACATTGGTATCCTATAAAATTAATTTCCAGGGTTTTATCTAACAACTGATTCAAATTCAAAAAACTATTTTCAAAAACCAAATAATATTGGATTGGATTGGAATATTCGGTTTGCATTTTGGTTAGTACCCCTTCGTAAATCATTTGTTTAAAGTTTCAGGTTTAAAGTTTAAAGTTCCACAAAATTTGTTATTTTTGGTAAAGTTAATATTCTAAATTTAAACTTCGTATTTCAAACTTCGTAAATCGTACCTTGTTATGCCTTTTCCAATAATCAATTCTATCGCATCTTGGGTTTTAAAACAACGCATCCACCAGATTGAGTTGTTTTTAAAATACCCCAACGAAGTACAAGACGAATTGTTATTAAACCTTATCCGATTAACGGAAGACACCATTATTGGTAAACAATACGATTTTGAATCCATAAGAAATTACCAAACCTTTACCGAACGCGTTCCGGTTTCTACTTATGAAGAATTGGAACCACTTATAGAGCGCACCCGTAAAGGAGAACAAAATGTTTTTTGGCACGAGCCTATAAAATGGTTCGCCAAATCTAGCGGAACTACCAATGCCAAAAGCAAATTTATACCAGTTAGCGAAAGTGCTCTGGAAGATTGCCATTACAAAGGCAGTAAAGATTTGTTGTGTATGTATTTGAATAACAACGAAAACTCCGAAATGTTTTTAGGCAAAAGTTTACGCCTTGGCGGAAGTTCTCAAATATATGAAAACAACAATTCTTCGTTTGGCGATTTATCGGCTATATTGATTGAAAATATGCCCATGTGGGCCGAATTTAGTAGCACACCAAGCAATAAAGTTTCGTTAATGAGCGAATGGGAAAGCAAACTTACCGCCATTATTAACGAAACCAAAACCGAAAATGTTACCAGTTTTGCCGGTGTTCCCTCTTGGATGTTAGTGCTTCTCAACCGAATTTTATCCGAAAGCAATAACTCCAATCTTTTAGAACTTTGGCCTAATCTAGAAGTCTATTTTCATGGTGGGGTAAATTTTGAACCTTACAGAGAACAATACCAAAAAATTCTACCAAATAAAGATTTTAAATATTACGAAATCTACAATGCATCCGAGGGATTTTTCGCTATTCAGGATTTGAATTATTCTAATGATTTATTATTGATGTTAGATTATGGAATTTTTTATGAATTCATTCCGATGGATACTTTTGGAACACCTAATCAAAAGGTAATTCCTTTATCGGAGGTTGAATTATTTAAAAATTATGCAATTGTAATTACCACAAATTCTGGTTTGTGGCGTTACTTAATTGGAGACACCGTTCGGTTTACCTCTTTAAATCCATTCCGAATTAGAGTCACAGGAAGAACCAAACACCACATCAATGTTTTTGGCGAAGAATTGATGGTAGAAAATACCGATCAAGCCATTGCTAAAACCTGTTCACAGTTGCACTGCGAAGTAAAAGATTATACCGTGGCGCCTATTTTCATGAAAAACAAAGAAAAAGGATCGCACGAATGGATGGTGGAATTTAAAAAACCACCCGAAGATTTTGCTTTGTTTGAAAAAGTACTGGACGAAACATTGCAAACCCTCAACTCCGACTATGAAGCCAAACGGTACAACAGTATGACTTTAAACCAACTCAAACTAAATGTAGCTCGCGAGAATTTATTTTACGATTGGTTGGCCGCAAACGATAAACTAGGAGGGCAACACAAGATCCCGAGATTATCCAACCAAAGAGATTATTTGGAGCAGTTGAAGAGTATGTTGAATACTCCTAAATAATCAATACCGATTATTAGACAAAAACAGATAAACTAAACAGCATCAAAACATTTTTGATGCTGTTTTTAGTTTTATAGGTTTTCATTTCTACTTTATTTTTTAGCGGCTTCTTCTTTTACTTTTTTTGCACCTTCTTCTACTTTTTCGGCACTTTTAATAATAAGACTTTTTGCTTTTTGCTTTATTTTAGAAGAGTCAATCGCTTTTTTGGCTTTTTCTGTAACCGAATCAATAGATTGTTTTACTTCTGAAGTAACTGCTTTTGTTGCGTCTTCAACCTTTTCATTAGTTTCTTCTTTACAAGAAAATAAAAGTGTTGCAATTGCAAGGTATAGAATTATATTTTTCATTAGAGTAAATTTTAGTTTCCTATTCTGATACAATATTAATGCCAAAAATAATTTTAAGCATTTATCGTAACCGCTTCTCTATCAATTTTATTTACCAGTCCAGCTAATACTTTTCCTGGGCCAACTTCCGTAAAACTAGTAGCACCATCTTGAATCATTTGTTGTACCGATTGCGTCCATCTTACAGGAGCTGTCAACTGAATGATTAGGTTTTTCTTAATCTCACTAGCATTCGAAACAGCATTTGCAGTTACATTTTGATACACAGGACAAATAGGAGTCGAGAACGTTGTTGCTTCAATTGCTGCTGCTAGCTCTTCTCTTGCTGGTTCCATCATTGGCGAGTGAAATGCTCCTCCTACTGGTAAAATAAGGGCTCTTTTTGCTCCAGCTTCTTTCATTTTTTCGCAAGCCAATTCTACTGCTTTATATTCTCCCGAAATTACTAATTGTCCTGGGCAGTTGTAATTGGCAGCAACCACAACACCATCTATAGAAGCACAAATATCCTCTACAATTTTATCCTCTAAGTTTAAAACCGCAGCCATGGTAGAAGGTTTAATTTCACAGGCTTTTTGCATAGCAATGGCTCGTTGCGAAACTAATTTTAATCCGTCTTCAAAACTTAGAGCACCATTTGCAACCAATGCCGAAAACTCACCAAGCGAATGTCCTGCAACCATTTCTGGTTGAAAATTTTCTAGCGTTTTCGCTAAAATAACCGAATGTAAAAATACTGCGGGTTGCGTTACTTTGGTTTCTTTTAATTCTTCGGCAGTCCCTTCAAACATGATGTCTGTAATTCTAAAACCTAAAATTTCATTGGCTCTTTCAAATAATGATTTTGCTAATTCCGAATTTTCATATAAGTCTTTACCCATTCCGGTAAATTGTGCTCCTTGACCAGGAAATATGTATGCTTTCATAATTGATTTTTTTCAAGTTTTTTAAAAATGCAAAAATAGTAATTTTTTTAGGAGCGCAAACGTTCATGATTATTTGGTTTCCATTTTCCCGCTATCCACTACAATCCGTCATTGCGAGGAGCGAAGCAATCCAATAATACTACAATTCTTTTATCGCAATGACGGGATTTCCGTTTCTATCGGGGCTAAGAGCAAGCATTTTGCTTCCTTGTTTAATATTCAAAAGAACTTTTCAGTAATTATAACGAAATCGAATTCACAATTTCCATAAACGGCTTTTTCAAATCATCATTAATAATTCCAATGGTAACATCAAAATTTTCATAAAAACTAGGTAATGAAAAACTTCCTTTTACATCAGCGCCTTGAAAAGGGAATCTACTTTTAGCTATTTCCAAAACATTGCTTCCACCGCGAGGTCCAGGAGATGTTGCCAACAAAAGTGTTGGTTTATCTTGAAATGTTTTAGCATTAATTCTAGAAGCCCAATCAAAAATATTTTTGAATGCTGCAGAATAGGCTCCGTTGTGCTCGGCAAACGAAATAATAATCAAATCGGCAGATCCTATTTTGTTATAAAAATCTTGTGCCAATTGTGGAATACCAGTTTGTGCTTCTTTATCCGATGAGAAAATTGGCATTTCATAGTTGTTCAAATCCAAAACTTCAATCAAAGTGTTTTTAAATTGATTCGCTGTGTAAGTTGCCAGTTGTTTATTAATTGATGTTTTGCTGGAGGATGCTCCAAATGCAATGATTTTTTTCATTTTAGTTTTTTCTTTTGTAATTGATTTTTCAATTTTAATGGGATTGCGTTAGGGATGGAAGCGGCATCCTTTTGTGCAGCTTTTGCGGAACAAAAGATATAGCGTACAGCCCGACCCTTGTGGTAACGCCCAAATTACTGTTCCATCGGAATTTCCATCACCAAAAACTTGGCATCACTAGTTGCAACAAATTCCAATTCATTAAAATTCCAAATCCCATAGCCATCGCGAGTTTCTAATTCTTGTCCGTCAACGGTTATAGTTCCCGAAATTACAAAAACATACATTCCGTTTCCTTCTTTATTAATGGAATAGGTTTTTGAAAAACCGTTGTCAAAATCAGCCAAATAAAACCAAGCATCTTGATAAATCCAAACTCCGGCATCATCTGCTTTTGGAGAAAGTATTTGGGCAAAATTGTTTTTTTGTTTGGTAACGTCTAGTGTAATTTGTTGGTATCGAGGCGTAACATTTCGATATTTAGGAAACACCCAAATTTGAAATAATTTAGTGTGTTGGTCTGCATTCGGGTTGTATTCACTGTGTTGAATTCCGGTTCCGGCACTCATCACTTGAACATCACCAGTTTTTATAACTTCGGTATTGCCCATGCTGTCTTTGTGCGCCAAATCTCCTTCTAGCGGGATGGTAATAATTTCCATGTTATCGTGCGGATGGGTTCCAAAACCCATTCCTGCAGCAACAGTATCGTCGTTTAAAACGCGCAACATTCCGAATTGCACTCGGTCTGGATTGTACCAACTGGCAAAACTAAAACTATGATAGGCATTTAACCATCCGTGATCGGCGTGTCCTCTTGTATTGGCTTTATGTAAAACGGTATTTTTCATATAATAAAATTGAAGAACAAATTTACAACTACAAAATGGTTTTTTTATATATACCTATTTTTCTTTTTTATAAATTTTAATTCATTCAAAAAATGCTAGAAATAGTATATTTGACTCTTGAATATACAATTATGAAAACCGAAAAAGAAAAAATGCTGGCTGGCGAAATTTATTTTGGAAACGATAAAGAATTAGTGGACGAAAGAACCAAAGCCAAAAAACTGCTCCATAAATTAAACGTTACCGAATATATAATGAATGGAAACGCCCGAAATATTTTACAGCAATTACTACCAAATGCCCACAAACGTTTATACATAGAACCACCATTTCATTGTGATTATGGCTATAATATTCATTCGGGAGAAAACGTATATTTCAATGTGAATTGTGTGGTTTTGGATACCATGAAAATAACCATTGGCAATAATGTTTTCTTTGGTCCCGGTGTTCATGTATATACAGCAACCCATCCGCTAGATGCGATGGAAAGACGTTCTGTGGAGTTTTCAAAACCTGTTTCTATTGGAGACGATTGTTGGATAGGAGGGAACGCAGTAATTTGCCCAGGAGTAACCATTGGGAATGGATGTACTATTGGAGCGGGTTCAGTAGTAACTAAAGACATTCCGGATAATTCATTGGCAGTTGGAAATCCCGCTAAAGTAATTCGGAAATTAAACGAATAAAAAAACTCAAAGTTTGAATTTTGAGGTTGGATATAAAAATTGGAATTTGTATTTTATTTTTTTGGAATTTTACGCCAATGCTTCTTTAATTCTTCGTAAAGCTTCTGTTAATAATTCTTCGCTAGTAGCATAAGAAAAACGAATACAATTCGGATTTCCAAATGCATCTCCTGTTACTGTTGCAACATTAGCTTCTGATAATAAATACATCGAAAAATCATCGGCATTATTAATTAATTTTCCACGTAAGGTTTTGCCAAAATAGGAAGAAACATCTGGAAATACATAAAATGCACCTTCTGGAACATTCAGTTTTAATCCAGGAATAGCATTGATTAACCCAACTACTAAATTCCGTCTGCTTTTAAATGCAGCTACCATTTCATTTAAAACACTTGGGTCAGCATCTACAGCAGTGATGGTCGCTCTTTGCGCTATTGAATTTGCTCCGGAGGTAACTTGACCTTGCATTTTAGTACATGCTTTGGCTATAAATTCGGGTGCGCCAATATAACCAATTCTCCATCCAGTCATTGCAAATGCTTTGGCAACTCCATTTACAGTTATTGTTCTTTCAAACATCCCTGGGATAGATGCGATGCTGCAAAAAGTTCCTGAAAAGTTTATGTGTTCGTAGATTTCGTCGGAAACCACGTATATGTTTGGGTATTTTTCTAAGACTCTTGCTAAAGCAGTAAGTTCATCACGGTTATAAACCGAACCACTTGGGTTGCATGGAGAACTATACCAAATCATTTTAGTTTTTGTCGTAATAGCTGCTTCTAGTTGTTCTGGGGTGATTTTGAAATCCGTTTCTACAGAAGTAGGAACTTCTACCGGAATCCCTCCTGACATCTTGATGATTTCAAAATAGGAAACCCAATAGGGTGCTGGTAAAATAACCTCATCGCCATCATTCAGCATTACTTGAGCAATGTTATATAACGATTGTTTGGCCCCTGTAGAAACTACAATATTTGAAGGTTTGTACTCTAAATTATTGTCGCGTTTGAATTTTCTACAAATGGCTTCTTTCAAATCCATGTAACCATCTACTGGGGAGTAGGTGCTGTAGTTTTCATCTATTGCTTTTTTAGCCGCTTCTTTAATGAAATCTGGGGTATTAAAGTCTGGTTCGCCCAAACTTAAACTGATGATGTCTTTTCCTTGAGACTTTAATTCTCTTGCTAATGCTGCCATTGCAAGGGTTTGTGAGGTAGATAGGTTGTTAATTCTATCCGATAATTGGTTGTTCATTGTTGTGTTGGTTTATGTTGAATGTAGAGACGCAATTAATTGCGTCTCTACATTTATGATAATTGCGGTTGTCTTCCTAAATCTCTTAAATGGGTAAAGTGCGAATAAATTGCAGCCCTTGTAGTTTTGAATTCGTTATAAGGCAAATTACATTCTTTGGCAGTTTCTTTTACAAATTCCGCAATTTTATTATAATGAATATGACTAATATTAGGAAAAATATGGTGTTCAATTTGATGATTCAATCCGCCAGTATAGTAGTTTACTAACCAGTTTTTTGGAGCAAAATTAGCAGTAGTAAACAATTGATGCACTGCCCAAGTGTTTTCTATTTCGCCATTTTCATCCGGAATTGGATTAACAGTTTCATTCACCACATGAGCCAATTGAAATACTACGCTTAAAATAACACCTGCAGTATAATGCATTACCAAAAATCCTAAAATTACTTTCCACCATGTGATTCCCATAACCATCGGGATTACTAACCAAATTGAGAAATAAATAACTTTAGTGATAATTAAAGTGGTCCAACGAACAACAGGCTTTTTGAACTCTCCGTAGGATAAATTTCTTTTCAAATAGCGTTTCATTTGAATGAAATCGGTAGTGATTGCCCAATTGAAAGTCAATAATCCATATAGAAAAACCGAATAATATTGTTGGAATTTATGGTGTTTGTACCATTTTGCTTCTTTAGTAAATCGTAAAATTCTACCAGCTTCTAAATCTTCATCATGACCAAGAATATTGGTGTAGGTGTGGTGTAAAACATTGTGTTGCACTTGCCAATTGTAAACATTTCCGGCAAGAATATAGATGCTTCCTCCCATAAATTTATTTACCCAAGATTTGTTGGAATAAGCACCGTGATTACCATCGTGCATAACGTTCATTCCAACGCCTGCCATTCCTATTCCGATTACTACGCTTAATAACAGATACGTCCAAAAAGGCATTTCCATTGCTACGAGGAAGAAGTAGGGAGTTAAAAATATGGTAAACATTACGGCTGTTTTTAAATGGAGTTTCCAGTTTCCAGTTTTATCTATGTTATTTTCTTTAAAATAGTCGTTAACTCTTTTATTTAGGGTTCTAAAAAATTTAAGATTGTCGCTTTTAGAAAAGACAGGGGATGTGGTATTCATGGTTTTGAAATTCAAAATTTTGTACAAATGTAATTATTATAATTTTTTTATAGTTCAAAACAAATTATAATTATTAACTAATTATACTATTTTTGCCTAAAATCAATATTATGGAAGAAATTCTAAAGCAATTTTCGGATTTAACTGAAATTCAGATACAACAATTTGAAAAACTGCAATTTTTATATGAAGATTGGAATTCTAAAATAAATGTAATTTCCCGTAAGGATATTGACGAATTATATTCCCGTCACGTATTACATTCGTTAGGAATTGCTAAAGTAATCGAATTTCAATCAGGTTCTAAAATAATGGATGTTGGAACCGGTGGTGGATTTCCAGCAATTCCTTTGGCAATTTTATTTCCCGAAGTTCATTTTTATGCAATTGATATTATTGCCAAAAAAATAAAAGTGGTTACCGAAGTTATAAAAGCTTTGGAATTGAAAAACATAAAAGCCGAACAAATGCGTGCCGAAAATGTTAAGCATGAATTTGATTTTGTGATTAGTAGAGCCGTTACTAACATGCCTGATTTTGTTTCTTGGGTGCGAGGAAAGATTAAATCAAAATCAAAACACGACTTGCAAAATGGAATTTTATATCTGAAAGGTGGCGATTTATCGGAAGAACTAGCAAATTTCCCAAAAGCAACCGAATACAATTTATCCGAATTTTTTAAAGATGAATTTTTCGAAACCAAAAAAGTGGTTCATGTGCCTTTAAAGTAATTATAAAAATGCCCCCAAATAGCGTCTAACTTTTTGGGGGCATTGCATTATTGGAACTTTTTTATTAAATAGTAATTTTGGTTACCCTTTTACTATTTTCTTAGTAACACTTCCATTTTCATTTTGGATTGTAATTAAATAAACTCCATTAGATAAGTTTACCGGAATTTCTATACTTCCGTTGATGCTATTGTTAGCAGTACTAAAAACTGTTTTTCCTAAAATATCGGTAATGGTAATAGTAGCATTTTCAATAGCATACGAAGTATTTATTTGAACTGAATTTGCCACTGGATTGGATATCCACAAACTATTTAACGCTGTGTTTTGTTGCGTGGATAATGGTTGTAATATTTCACTCAAGGCAAATGCTACGTTGGTATCCGTTAAAGTTACGTGGTTTTCATTTGTTGTTGGAATAGACGAGGCAAGAAAAGGAGTTACTGAAGCGCTTGTAACTGGAGAATATAAATCGGTTGTATTAGAAATTGCCATTGAGCTCCATACCGGAATGAAATCGAAATACATAATGTTTAGATTGTTCATGAACTCCGTTAATATTGCGTTTCCTGCCCCTAAAGAAGATAAAGAATTCATGTCAAATCTACCGCCTGGTGCTGAATCTAGACCATCGGTATAGGTTGGAGCTTTAGATTTTGCAAAACTTTCATATCCTGTAATCCAAAAAAGCACCCATTGTTGTCCTTTAAAGTGACTAACTTCAATTGCATTTTGAGCAATAGATGGCGTAAAATTCAAATTGATAATAGCACGTTGCGTACTAGAAATATTAAAAGTATGGTTCATAACTATCATTCCAGGAGTTCCCGTCATGGTGCTATTTCCTGCTCCGTTAGCAATAGCAACATTTCTTGTAGTGGCTGGAAATCCCATTGTGTTCAACTCGGTTTGGAAAGCCGTACGGTAATTTGGGCATCCCACAGGCAGTAATGCAGAAGTAGGTGTTGTTAAAAATTCATAGGTGTTGGATGGTGCAGTTAAGGAAGTATTTAAATGTCCTTCAAACTGATCAATTAACATTTCTCTAGCAGCAGGACTTTTTAACATGCCGTTTACTAAGGCTTGCATAGTGACATCAGCCACTGGACCAAAACCCATGTAGTTAAATAAATGTTGGAATCCAATTGGTACATTGGCTCCAAGATGCGGAGAATCGAATGAAATGTATAATCTTGTTTGGTGGGGTAAACTGTGTTGTTCCATATAGCGCAAAGCATATCTAGAAATTAATCCGCCCATGCTTGGCCCGATCACCACATTTTGAGTATTCCCAACTTTTTGAGCGTTAATTTGGTTGATTAATTCTACCAAAATCATTGCATTTCTTTGAATGTAGTCTACCCCGCCATCAACAACAGTGGTAGTTCCAGTTCTGGTGTAGGTTGGGAAATTCAAGATAACCACATCATAACCTTGGGCACGAACAATGTCGCCAAGATTTTGACCTGTGGTTCCGTAGTTAAGCAACGAATAAATACCTGGAATATTTCTAGCATCTCCTGGATCAAAACCGTCTAAAAGAAAAATTGGTTTGTCTAAAACTCCGTCTACAGTATCAGGGAAAATTTGATATTCTGCTTGACCCAAAAACCCTTGTGTTTCACCGTATCCTTGGAAAGGAATGGTGGCTGTAATGGTGTTTATGACGTTCGGACTTAGGGTTTGTGCGTTTTTTTTTGTATCTGTAATAGTTGGACAATCTACCTCTAAAGTAATGGATTGCTTGATAATTTCTCCTGTAGAAAGTGTGATTTTAAATTGAATAATTTGATTTCCATTTTTAGTAAAATTCAATTGGAATACTTGGTCTGTAATTACTTTTTGCCAAGAGTTAGTGTTATTATTACTAACCAAAACAGAAGTAATGGTTTTGCTAGTAGTATTAAAAATCAAATTACTTTTAAGAATAAAATCAACTAAATTGTTTTTAGATTTTGGAAGTAAAGCACCAAGAACTGTAATGCTGTGTTTTTCAAATGGGGAAGCAATTCCAGATTTCAATTCCATTTGATTATTGGAATTTAAAAATAAATTTTTATTTTCAATTTCCGATTTTTTAATAGTTTCAAAATCGGAAATTAAAATAGATAACGGAACTTGTTTCTGTGTAAAACCACTATTTCCTGCTTCTTTTAGCGCTTCTAGTTTCGGTAATCTTTGGTCAAAATCGGCACGTTGAATTTCGTGGTACACTTGAAGAAAGTTGTTGGTGGTAACGCCTTCTAATTTTAAATTGGTAGCATTAGAAACGCTATAAACCCTATCGTAAAGAATATTAGTTTGGGTTTTATTTTTTAATAAATCGTACGTTTTATCTTGGCTAAAACCTAAAATAGAAAACAACGAAAATACAATTAAGGTAATTTTTGACTTCATAAGGAAACTTTATTTAAAAAACGAATATACAAAAAATTATTAATTGCCTAATGATTTTGTGCATGATTGGAATATATCCTATCCAAGCTTACCCAAAAACCACCATTAATGGTAATGGCTTTCCAGCCTTTTGCGCCAAAAAAATCCAAACTTTCTAACACTACCTTCAATATAATAATTAGCCTCTTTTTAGCCAGCCCGTTACACTTAAACGTCGCTCATTGGTAACTAAAACTTCATGTTTTAATTCATCGCTTTTAAAGAAAACCGTTTTGCTTTCTGTTGGAGAAATCATTTGATTATTATTTGTTTGATAAATATGTAATTCACCCCCATCTTGAGGTTGCCAATTGGGGTTTAAATAACTTATCATTGAGAATTGACGATGATTATCATTTTCAAATTGATCGAAATGGGGTTTATAAAAGCTCCCTTTTTCATATAAAGAATAATGAAATTCATAGCTACTAATATTAGTATAACAACTCATATTTAAGTAAGCTACAAAAGCATCAATTTTAGCAAAAAACTCATTTTCAAATTCATTGTTATGCGATTTATCTAGCCAATGAATTTTGTCGCTTCTGATTAAAGTATTTTGTGTTGTTTTAGAATCATTGCCAATTTCGGCTTCTTTCAATACATCTGCAGCATTGAGCGCTAATAAGTGAAGCGCAAGGTTTTGGCAAAGTGCTTTGCCAAGAAAATCCTCGGATATTCCAACCTTATTAATAATATAAGTGTTAATCAAGGTTTCGAAACTTGCTTCCATAGTCATTATACTTGAAATGACAAGTTGAGGGCAAGGTAGTCTTTATAAATGTTAATTCTTGATTTCTAATTTTATTTAAAGTTCATTACAAAGAGTTGTTTTACAATTAGATACTAAATCGCCTTTCTTATATTGAGATTAAATAATTATTAATTTTAATTATTAGCGCCGTATTTAATGAATTAATAGGAAAATAATTAATATTTTTGGAAATTAATATAATTACCTACTAAATAAAATGAATTCCATACTTTTAAAAAAATTACCACTATACTATACTCTAGGCATAATCTTATTAACTGCAACTTTAGCCTATATTACTACTAACTATTTTGACGGCAAGGAGAAAAATAAAATTTTAGAATTATCCGAATCCAAAAATAGCTGTACTTATAATATTGAAAGAATGGAAGGATATCCATTTATTAAACCTATTTTATTTGTAGATGATCTTTGTGAAGGAGATGCATTAGCAGGCATGAAGAAAGAAATAACAAGCTTAATTGAGAATTATAAAAACTATCAAGGGGTTATTTCTGCATCTGTATATATAAAAGAATTTAATCATAACGAATGGATGGCAGTAAATGAAGAAGAAAAATACGAACCAGGATCTCTTTTTAAAGTGCCTATATTAATTGCCTATTTAAAAATGAATGAGGAACACCCAGGAGTTCTAGATAAAGAATTACTATTTAATCAATCCTTTAATATTGACAAAGTGGTTGCCTATAAATCTAATAGTATTCAATTAGGCAAAGCTTATAAAGTAAGAGATTTACTAAAATACATGATTGTCTATTCCGACAACAATGCAACCGCTTTATTAAACAACAATTTAAAATCCGAAGTGTTACTGAAATTATTTAAGGATTTAGAATTAGAATTGCCCAATGTAAGCGCAAAACAATATTTTTTTACAACAAAACAATATTCCTTATTTATGCGAGCTATTTTTAATGCTTCTTATTTATCGATTGACGATTCAGAATATGCTGCAGAATTACTTAGTAAATGCCAATTTAATGACGGAATTCGAAAAGGGGTTCCCGCTTCGATAAAAATGGCACATAAATTCGGTGAATCGGGTACTCCATCAGAAAAACAATTGCACGAGTCTGCTATCGTGTATCTGGAAAATAAACCTTATTTGCTAACTGTAATGACCAAAGGCAAGGATAATGCTTCACTTTCAAAACTTATTAGTGAAATTTCTGCATTAGTTTATAAAGATCAAAGCAATAAATCCTCATAATTATTTTCTTGTAATTATTCTTTTGCCAAAACAACCATCAATCGGTTGTCGTTTTGGTAAATGTCTTTATAAAAATTTATCTTTCCTTGGTTATCTACCCAAGCGGTAAAATATCCAATATATACCGGGATCTTCGTTTTTAAAGTGTACCATGATTCTTGATTTCTATGCATTGCTTCGTCTATTCTTTCTGAAGTCCAAATGGGGTCGTCCTTTAAAATCAATTTGGCTAATTCTACAGGCTTTTCAATTCGTATACATCCATGACTAAATGCCCTAGTTTCTTTTTTAAAAAGATTTTTAGAAGGCGTATCATGTAAATAAATATTATTACTGTTAGGAAATAAAAATTTAATTAATCCTAAGGAATTATTGGGTCCTGGACGTTGTCTTATACCGCCATCATGCCATTCCATTTGGTGGTTTGCAAGATATCTTTTGTTTCTGCGTAAAGCAGGATAAATCTCTTTTCTTAGAATACTATTTGGAATATTCCAATAGGGACAAAAAACAATATAACTCATCATTCCACTAAAAACCACCGTTTTATTCATTTCTTTACCCACAACTACCTTAGAAATTAAAAGAGGATTTTTATCTTTAAAATAAGTAAGCCGGAAGGAGGGGATATTAATTACTATAAATTCGTTAGAATTAGTCCATCCGTTAGAAATCCATCGGCATCGTTCCATATTCACCATAATAGTTTTGATACGGTCATTTATTCCAATATTCATTTCTGCTATATGTTTAGGAAGAATATCCGCATCGGGCTTAAATCCTGTTCTACTCTTGAAATTTAAAATTCCCAATTTTAAATCATTGTCATACCAACTAATCTTAGAATCTGTGGCTAAATCTCCTTCTAAAAACAATCGAGTTCTAATTTTTGAAATAATTTCTGAAGTGTCGCCAGGTTTTAAAATAGTAAATTTAGAATCTACTGCCACCTTATTCCATCCTCCTTTAACTTCTAGTTCTCGGTAGTGCTTTAGTACATCTCTTAATTTATAATATTGAGGTAATAAATACTTTTCATCTTCACTTTTAGTTCCCGCTAAAAGTGAATTCAGATAATTCAAATACGATGGTTTATTTCTTGGCAAATACCAACCAAGTTCTCTAGACTTTGCTAAGTCAATTCCATGAAAAACTTTATCTGCATAAAACAAATAATAGGAAGTTAAACCCAATTCCAATTCAATATCAGGAATTATTGATCTTACGGAATATTTAGAATCAAATATAGGTTTGTAGGGAGCAGAAATTGTAACACCCTCCTCTTGCAAATTGTTTATTTTATTCCAAATTACTGCTGCTGTTTCTTTAATGCCATTGCCATCATACCAAATATAATTGTAGTGTTGTTGTTGGTAAATTGCAACAGCCTGTTTTTTGTAAGGTAAAAGCTCGGGAAATTTTTGGTAAAAGACAGTAACCAAAGTACTGTCGAAAGGAGTTATTATTGCAGATTTTTGTTTATTTAAAGTAGTATTTTGAATTACAATAGAATTGTTTTTTTTGTTTTGGCAAGAAACATTAGTTAAGCTTAACAAAAACACAAATGATAAATTTATTAAATAAGAGACGCTTGCATTTTTCATCTTTGTTATAATTTACTTAAAGTTACTATATTTACCTTGAATAAAATCAATTGTAACTAAAATAATTACTCAAATGAACAAACAAAAACTCTTTTTATTTTTACTCTCTCTTATAATTAGTAATCTACAAGCTCAAGAAAAAGCCAAGCAAGATATAAACACCACTCTAAACCATTGGCACCAAGCTGCTGCTGCTGCGAATTTTAAAAACTATTTTTCCGTTTTATCCGATGATGCTATTTATATTGGCACCGATGCAACCGAAAATTGGAACAAAACTGACTTTCAAGCATTTGCTAAACCTTATTTTGATAAAGGAAAAGCATGGAATTTTACACCAATAGAAAGGCATATCTATTTTTCTGAAGACAGAAAAACAGCTTGGTTTGATGAATTATTAGACACCCATATGAAAATTTGCAGAGGTTCTGGAGTTTTAATTCGAATTAAAAATGTCTGGAAGATTAAACATTATGTGCTTTCTATGACCATTCCAAATGAGAGCACTAATGAAGTGGTAAAAATAAAAACAACTATAGAGAATACGATTTTGTCAAAAGGTAAGCGATTGTATTAAAAATAAAAAGGGTGAAAAAAATTTCACCCTTTTTGCCCCAAATCTACCATAAACTTATCCTACTAATATCATGGTGAGACAAATATAATCTTATAAGAATCTTACATCAAAATAAAATTGTTGAACGACAGTAAAAATCGATTAAATACGTTTTTTTGTTTTTTTTTTTGACTTTTTTATATTTTGTCTTTACTAAAAAACTTTAAAATTCGACTAAATGACATGCTGCTTTTAAATTATGAATGATTTCTAAAAAATCAATTTTATTATTTATTTTAACAAACGTAGATCAAATTGTTTAAAGCTTAAAAAATATCATTTCTATTATTTTTTTTAAATTCACCGTTATAAGATTAAACATTATGTGCTTTATATTGAGAATTATTACTCTGTTAAAATTTCAAAATTATTTAAAGCTGAGGTGGAATCATTACAAATAAAAAGGGTGAAATTTCTTTCACCCTTTTTGCCCCAAATCTACCATAAACTTAACCTACTAATAATATGGTGAGACAAATATAGGCTTATAAGAATCTTACATCAAAAAAAATTGTTGAACGACGGTAAAAATCGATTAAATGCATTTTTACGCGTATTTTAGTATGCCCTTGCATTTTTACCTTCATAAAAATTCATAAATGCTCGATTAACAACACGGTTTCCGCCTGGAGTTGGATAATCGCCTGTAAAATACCAATCGCCCAAATTATTTGGGCAAGCTTGGTGCAAATTATCTATAGTTTGAAAGATTATTTTGACTTCTGCTTGAATAGTTTCTGAAGTCAATAATACAGATATTTTATTTGATATTTCGGCATCTGTAAAAGGCGCATATATTTCGGAAACGTAATTTACAACTTCCGTATCTGCCAAGCTTTCTTGTGCTTTACATTTAATATAAACATCATCTACAATAGAATATAGATTTCGTTCTTTTAACAAAGCCATAGTGGCCTGAAAAGCAACAAGACCTTCTAGTTTAGCCATGTCAATTCCATAACAATCTGGATATCTAATTTGTGGTGCCGACGAAACCACAACTATCCGTTTTGGATGTAATCGATCCATCATTTTAAGGATACTCATTTTTAATGTTGTACCTCTCACAATGCTATCGTCAATAATCACTAAATTATCCGTAGGTTTTATAACGCCATAGGTAACATCATATACATGTGCTACAAGGTCATCTCGGCTACTATCTTCAGTAATAAAAGTTCTAAGTTTAGCGTCTTTTATTGCTACTTTTTCGGTTCTAATTTTAACCGATAAAATTTCCTCCAGTTTTTCTTTAGTTAACGTTTTTCGGTTATCTAAAATAAACTGATTTTTTCGCTGGTTTAAAAAATCATTGGCGGCTTCTATCATTCCATAAAAAGAAGTTTCGGCAGTATTAGGAATATACGAAAAAACAGCGTTGTCTGTATCGTTTTCTATAGCTTTTAAAACAGATGGCAGAATCAATTTTCCAAGGTGTTTACGTTCTTGATAAATTTCGGCATCACTCCCACGAGAAAAATATATTCGTTCAAAAGAGCATGCTTTTTTGATGGTAGGAGTATTTATTTCTTGAACCGAAACGGAATCATTTTTTTTAATAATCAACGCATTTCCTGGAAGCAATTCTTCCACTTTTTCAAAAGGCACATTGAAAACCGTTTGAATAACGGGCCTTTCAGAAGCAACAACTACAATTTCATCGTCTTCATAAAAATATACAGGTCGAATTCCTGCAGGATCTCTAAGAACAAAAGCGTCACCATGACCTAACAAACCCGCCATTGCATACCCCCCATCCCAACCTTTGGAAGCGCGTTTCAGTATTTTGGCAATATCTAGTTTTTCGGCAATTACTGGAGAAGCTTCCCTTTTAGAAAGTCCGTTATTTTTACATTCCAAATACAAATCGGTTACCTCATCGTCTAGAAAATGTCCTATTTTTTCCATAACCGTAACCGTATCGGCCATTTCTTTCGGGTGTTGCCCTAATTCTACCAAACTATTAAAAAGTTCTTTAACATTGGTCATGTTGAAATTTCCAGCAACTATAAGATTACGATGCATCCAATTGTTTTGACGCAAAAAAGGATGTACACTTTCAATGTTATTTTTACCAAAAGTTCCGTAACGTACGTGCCCGAGAAACAATTCACCTATATAGGGTATATTACATTTTTGAAGTGCAACATCATCCGCATATTCAGGGTGTGTTGCCATTTCTTGGTTAATTCGCTCGTTAATTTGAGCAAATACATCTTGAATGGGTTGTGCATCATTAGACCTAACCCTACTGATGTATCTTTGGCCTGGTTGGACATCTAATTTAATAGAAGCAAACCCTGCACCGTCTTGACCACGGTTGTGTTGCTTTTCCATTAGAAGGTACATTTTCTGTACTCCATAGAAAGCCGAGCCGTATTTTTTTTTGTAAAATTCTAACGGTTTTTTTAATCGTAAAAGGGCAATTCCACATTCGTGTTTGATTGCGTCGCTCATTGTTGTTGTAGTTGTTTATTTTAATGCAAATTTAGCTAATTCTATTTCTTGTAAATCAAAAAAAATGCCTCGAAATTTCGAGGCATAAATTTATTATAATTCTATTTCAAATTGTGTTAACGATTTGAATTGTTTCAATCTTTCTTTGACTTCTGTTTTTTGCAACGATTCCATTCTTTCGGTTCCAAATTTCTCCACACAAAAAGAAGCGAGGTTAGACCCTTGAATAATTGCATTTTTTAAGTTGTTAAACGAAATGTTTTCACTTTGAGCAATGTACCCTGAAAATCCACCAGCAAAAGTGTCTCCAGCCCCTGTTGGATCAAAAACTTCTTCTAGCGGAAGTGCTGGAGCAAAGAAAACCTCTTTGTTGTGAAACAATAATGCGCCATGTTCACCTTTTTTAATAACTACGTATTTAGGTCCCATAGTATGAATTTTAGCTGCTGCTTTTACTAAAGAATATTCTCCTGACAATTGTCGTGCTTCTTCGTCATTTATAGTTATAACGTCTACAAGTTTAACAACGTCTAACAATTCTGGCAAAGCACAATCCATCCAAAAATTCATAGTATCTAGCACTACTAATTTAGGTTTAGAAGTCATTTGTTTTAAGACTCCGGTTTGAACCAATGGATGTAAGTTACCCAACATCACAACATCAGCATCCTTAAAATCTTGAGGTACCACAGGATTAAAATCGGCAAGAACATTAAGTTCCGTAATTAAGGTATCTCGAGAATTTAAATCGTTGTGGTATTTTCCACTCCAAAAGAAAGTTTTACCTCCTTTTACAACTTCAATCCCAGAAATATCAATATTTCTTGAGGTTAATAAATCTAAATATTCTTGGGGAAAATCTTCTCCAACTACAGAAACAATTCCAGATTTCACATTAAAATGCGAAGCCGAAAGTCCAATATACGTGGCAGCTCCACCAAGAATTTTTTCTGTTTTTCCAAAAGGAGTTTCTATAGCATCAAAAGCTACTGTTCCTACTATTAAAAGTTTGTTCATTATGTATTTATGAAATTAAAAAGGCAAAGATATGTTTTAGTTTATAAGTTTAAAAGTTTAAGGGTTTAAAAGTTTAAATATTGGATTTCAAATTTCAAAATTAATATTTCTAAATAATTAAGTTTAAGTACTGTTTTTTAGACAATTAATTCACTATATTTATGACAAATAATCAATTTTCCTACTATCATAAATTAATTTAGCCATTTGTGTGTAAATATTATAAAAAAAGGTTTACATTGAATTAATAAAATTTGCAACATGCAACATAGAGGTGAAATAGTAAAAGATGCAGTTTATAAATCTGGCTATTCTATTACAGAATTGGCCAAGCGTATGGGCAAAAGTAGAAGATGGGTTTATTTAATGTTTGAAAACCATAGTGTTTCTTTGGATGTTATATTACAAATAGGTCAAATTATTCACTATAATTTTACTAAAGAGATTGCTGATTTATATCCTTTTAAAAAAATATTAAGTAAATCCTTATCCGATTCTCAGAATGAAGATTTTTCAAGCGACTATTGGAAGAATAAATACTTACATTTACTCGAAGAATATAATGAACTGTTAAAAGAGAAGAACAATAATTAGAAAAAATTAGGACTTTTTTTATAGCAATTTCGTATCTTCTTTTTCATAAAAGGTATCTACCGAAAGATTTTTTAAACCAGAAGCATAAACTGCTAATTGATCGCAACGTTCGTTTTGTGGATGGTTGTTGTGTCCCTTTATCCATTTAAAATCAACTTGGTGTTTTCGGTAAATTCTCAAGAATCGTTTCCATAAATCGGAGTTTTTTCTATCTACAAATCCTTTTTTTTCCCAACCCAACACCCATTTTTTCTCTACTGAATCTACCACATATTTAGAATCGGAGATTACTAACACCGACATATTTGGATTTTTAAGCTGTTCCAAACCAACAATAACAGCCAAAAGTTCCATTCTATTATTAGTTGTCAATCTAAAGCCTTCATAAAATTCTTTTTTATGTGGCGTACCTACTAATTCCATTACTACACCATAACCTCCGTTTCCGGGGTTTCCTTTTGCAGCACCATCCGTATAAATGTGAACTTGATGAGACATTAGTATTTAAGAGGTTAAAAGAATATTAAGTTAAAAGTTTTTCAATAACTTTTGAAAAGTATTGGTGTTCTAATACATGGATTTTTTCGGCAATTGCATCGGCAGTTTTACAATCTTCAATAGTTATTGCTTTTTGAAAAATAATTCCACCCTCGTCATAATGTTCATTAACATAATGAATGGTAATTCCAGTATCTTTTTCTTTATTGTCTAAAACTGCTTGGTGCACGTTCATTCCGTACATTCCTTTTCCTCCATATTTTGGGAGAAGTGCCGGATGAATATTAATAATTTTGTTTGGAAATGCTTTAACTAAAGGCTCTGGAAATTTCCATAAAAATCCAGCAAGAACAATTAAATCGGGTGAATCTTGTATTAATTTTTCGGTTATTTTCCCTTCTATTAAGTCTTCTCTATTAAAAACCTCAACCGGAACTTTTAACCTATTGGCACGGTCAATTACTTTTGCAG
The DNA here is from genome assembly GCA_947452415.1 of Flavobacteriaceae bacterium. Lineage (GTDB taxonomy): Bacteria > Bacteroidota > Bacteroidia > Flavobacteriales > Flavobacteriaceae > Flavobacterium. The sequence goes on along the minus strand of CANGCT010000035.1, from coordinate 461 downwards.
TTGGATTATTAGTATAAATTTGAACAACCTCCATAGTTTTATTTTCATGGCAGTGATTAATTATTTCTTCGGCATTCGATCCAGAACCAGAGGCAAATACTATTATTTTTTTCATTTAAGAAGTAAATTCATTTGAGGTACAAAAATACGGAAGTTTTAGTATTAATTACTAGGTTATTTTAAATGAAAAAAGCGGATTGGTTTGGCAGTAAAATCATATACTTTGTCAAAAAAAAGAATAATAAATAACATAAATAAGGACTTTGTAAAATAATTTTTTTAATTTCGTAGTCATATTTATTAACTAAAAGATGGTATTAAGATAAAGTTTTTTATTTTTGCCAACAATTTAAATTTTAAAATTAAAGATTATGTCAGACATTGCATCAAGAGTTAAAGCGATTATCGTAGACAAATTAGGCGTTGACGAGAATGAAGTTGTAACAGAAGCAAGCTTCACT
>CANGCT010000034.1 GCA_947452415.1 Flavobacteriaceae bacterium | reverse complement strand
GTAGTATTTGTAAGCCATCACACATGTTTTTAAAAAAAATTTCTTTATTCAATTATAAAAATTTTTCGGAAGCAACCTTCGAATTTGACTCCAAAATCAATTGTTTTGTGGGAAAAAACGGTGTTGGAAAGACAAATGTGCTCGATGCAATCTACCATTTAGCCAACGGAAAAAGTTATTTTAATCCGCTTGCGGTTCAAAATATAAAACACCAAGAGGAGTTTTTTGTCATTGATGGCGAATTTGAAAAAGCAGAACGAATCGAACAAATTGTAAGCAGTTTTAAAAAAGGCCAAAAGAAAATCTTAAAACGAAACAGCAAACCTTATGAGAAATTTTCCGATCATATCGGATTTATTCCTTTGGTAATTATTTCCCCTGCCGATAATGATTTGATTATTGAAGGAAGCGAAACCCGAAGAAAGTTTATGGATAACGTGATTTCGCAATTGGATTCCTCCTATTTACAAGGACTTATTCAATACCAAAAAATATTGAGTCAACGTAATGCACTTTTAAAGTATTTTGCTTTAAATCATGTATTCGAAAACGATACATTATCTATTTACAATGAACAATTAGATGGTTTAGGGCAAGGGATTTTTGAAAAAAGAAAACAATTTATAGAAGAATTTTTACCCATTTTCAATAAGCACCACCAAACTATTACCGATTCTGGCGAAACAGTGCAATTAGTTTATGAGAGCCATTTATTAGAATACGACACCCTAACTTTATTAGAACAAAATTTGGCGAAAGATCGTGCTTTACAATATACTTCGGTTGGAATCCACAAGGATGATTTGGCGTTTCAAATTGACAATTATCCCATAAAGAAATTCGGATCGCAAGGGCAACAAAAATCATTTTTAATTGCTTTAAAATTGGCGCAATTTGAATTTGTAAAAAAACAATCGGGAGAAAAACCAATTTTACTTTTGGATGACATCTTTGACAAATTGGATGAAACCCGAGTAAGTAAAATTGTAGAAATGGTAAATCAGGAAGAATTCGGACAATTGTTTATTTCTGATACACATCCTGAACGTACTGAAAATATTGTAAAAACTACCCATCAGAGTTATAAAATATTTAACTTGTAATTTTTTCTCTAAACTCATAAACTTATTTAAAAAATGATACCAAAAGAAGCATTGCAATTTCTATCCGATTTAATTGCAAATAACAATACCGAGTGGATGCACGCCAATAAAAAGCGGTACGAAAATTATAAAAAAGACTACCATAGTTTTATTGCTTCTATTTTGGAAGAAATGAAACCTTTAGACAAATCTTTAGAGCCGTTGGAAGTAAAAAATTGTACTTTTAGAATCAATCGGGACATTCGTTTTTCTAAAGACAAATCGCCTTACAAAACCAATATGGGCGTTTGGATGTCACAAGATAAAAATCGGAAAAATGCACCTGGATATTACATTCATTTTGAAACAGGAAACTGCTTCATTGCCGGTGGAGTTTGGTGTCCCGAAGTAGGAGATCTAAAAAAAATCCGTAAGGAAATTGAATTTTTTCATGATGATTTGGAGACAATTGTATCCAATAAAAACTTCCAAAAAGAATTCAATCAATTGGATCGCGGCGAAAATAATGTCTTAAAGAAAGCACCCAAAGATTTCGATCCTAATCATCCCGCAATTGAGTTTTTAAAACTAAAAAGTTTTACCGCTTCCCATAAAATTTCAGAAATTAATTTCTCGGAACCGGATTTTAGCAAAAAAATTGCGCGAAAATTAATAGCCTTGAAACCACTAAACGACTTTTTAAGTAGAGCATTGGAAACGGAAGAATAACCTAAAATTGCATGTTGCACCCAATAAAACCCTATTTCAACTTCCTATGGAACTCCAAGAACCAACACGGAGTGCATTCGCCATTTGTATATAATTTGGTTACAAAATGCTTTTATGATACTGCAAAACACCCTGAATATTCTATCTTAAAAGATTATAGAAATTCACTTTTAGCAAATAACGAAACGATTGAAGTTACCGATTTTGGTGCTGGTTCTCGAGTGTTTAAAAGTACTACCAGAGCCATTTCTCAAATTGCTAAAACCGCTGGAATTTCCTCAAAAAGAGCCAAATTATTATTTCGAATTGTAAACTATTTTCAACCTGAAAGTATTTTAGAAATTGGAACTTCTTTAGGATTAGCAACTTCTGCCCTATCCTTAGGACTCGAGGCGAAGACGAACAGAGCGAAGCTAAATAAAAATGCAAAAATCACGACATTAGAAGGATGTTTAAATACGCTAAATCAATGTCAATTGCAATTACAAAAATTCAATTTCAATAACATTACAGCAATAAACACCGAATTTTCAAGTTACCTGTCAACCCAAAACCCAAAACCCAAAACCCAAAACCTAATACCCAAAACCCAAAACCCAATACCCAACACCCAGGACCCAACACCCAACACCCAAGACCTCATCTACTTCGACGGCAACCATTCTAAAAAAGCAACCCTAGAGTATTTTGAACTTTTACTACAAACGATCACCAACGATTCCGTTTGGATTTTTGACGACATTCATTGGTCTAAAGACATGGAAGAGGCTTGGGAAATCATAAAAAATCACCCTAAAGTTACCGTTACTATAGACACTTTCCAATGGGGAATTGTTTTCTTTAGAAACGAACAAAAGAAAGAGCATTTTGCGATTCGGGTATGATTTTATTGTTTAATTAACTTTTCTACTTCGATTTTCAAGATAGGTAAGTGCTTGATTAATATATTCCAAATTTGTAAATTTTCAATTTCATCATAACCATGTGTTAATTTATTCCTTGCATCTACAATTTTTCTTGCATTAGATATTTCAATTTCTGGATATATTTTCAATAAGGAATTCATTGCTTCACCAATCGTAATAACATTTCGTTCTACAGCATCCTGCAACAAATAATTAGAATCATACATTTCAAATACCCTTTCTTTACCTAGATAATTTTCTATAGTTTCAATGGAAATCAATAAATCTTTCAATAATTTTCTTATATGATTATCCATAAATAGAAAATTTAGTTTTATTTAATTCCGCAATAAAATAGGGGTTTTTCAAAGATCTTTCGGTCAATAAATCAATTTTTCTATCAAATAAATCTTGCAATTCATATTCTAAATCCCACAGATGACCTCCTGCTTCAACTGGATCAATTCCATCTTGAAGATTTACTAAAAAATCAATATCGCTAGCATCGTTAAATGCATCGGTTAATACCGAACCAAAAACAAAAGCACTCTTAATTTTGTGCTTTTTTAAAAGTTCAATAACCGTTGGCAACTGTTTCTTTATTTTAGAATTTAGCATACAAAACAATTTTATTCAAATTTAAGTATTTATGTCGAATAAAAAAATTTGTAACAAAAATCATTTTAAACCTACTTATACTATAATTAAACTTTCATTTTGTAATTTTATAGTCTGAAATCGTAATTCGTAATTTAAACTTCGCAATTCCCAATGGCAAATCCATTAATCAACATAACTAATATCAAACGTGACTTCGTTTTAGGTAGCGAAATTATCAACGTTTTAAAAGGCATCGATTTACAAATCAATAAAGGCGAATATGTAGCCCTAATGGGACCTTCAGGCTCTGGAAAATCTACTCTTATGAACCTTTTAGGCTGCCTTGATACCCCAACCTCGGGAACCTATATCCTTAACGGAAATGACGTTTCTCAAATGCACGATGACGATCTAGCCGAAATTCGAAACAAAGAAATAGGTTTCGTTTTCCAAACCTTCAACCTACTGCCAAGAACCACCTCTCTAGACAACGTTGCCTTGCCAATGATTTATGCAGGATACTCCAAAACCGACAGAAATAAAAGAGCCACCGAAGTATTAATGCAAGTAAATCTTGCCGATAGAATGGACCATCAACCTAACCAACTTTCTGGAGGACAACGCCAGCGTGTAGCAATTGCCCGTGCCCTAGTAAACAACCCTTCCATCATTCTTGCCGACGAACCAACGGGAAATCTAGACAGTAAAACCTCCGAAGAAATAATGAAACTTTTTGGCGACATTCACGCCTTAGGAAACACCGTGATTTTGGTTACCCACGAAGAAGACATTGCCAAATACGCCCACAGAATCATCCGTTTACGCGATGGCATGATTGAAAGCGACACCCAAAACACCAACCATTTATAATAGTATTGTTGTAATCAGGAGCGAATTGTTAGGGCTTTATCCGTAAAGGTAATTCCCGCTTTCGCCTTTATCTTGCTCCGTAAACTACGCAAGGATATCGGCTCAATCGGGGCTAATTAGGTAACAGATTACTTACTTGTTATCTACAAAAAAAGGCAGTACATTAGCACCTTTCAATCTCATATCCTTAAAATGAAAATATACACTAAAACTGGCGATACAGGAACCACAGCACTTTATGGTGGCACCCGAGTTTCCAAACACCATATCCGAATAGAAAGCTACGGAACCGTTGACGAATTAAACTCCCACATAGGCTTAATTCGCGATCAAGACATCAATCCCTTATACAAAAATGTATTAGTAGAAGTACAAGACCGCCTTTTTACTGTTGGTGCAATTCTTGCAACCCCACCCGAAGATGAGAAACTAAAAAGTGGCGAAAGAAGATTAAAAAACCTTGGCATTTTAGAATCGGATGTAGAATATCTCGAAAACGAAATGGACACCATGGATGAATCGCTACCTGTAATGACACATTTTGTGCTTCCAGGTGGACATACCACTGTGTCATATTGTCACATTGCCCGATGCGTATGCCGAAGAGCCGAACGTTTAGCGGTGCATCTTAATGACATCGAACCTACCGAAGAACTAGCAATTAAGTATCTAAACCGACTTTCTGACTACCTTTTTGTCTTGGCACGAAAGTTGTCATTTGATCTTCAAGCAGACGAAGTGCAATGGATACCCAGGAAATAGTTTGCAGTGATCAGTTTTCAATAAGCAGTTTTTAAAAAGACGCAACTTTACAGTAAAAACGGAACATTAAACACTAAAAAAAACACGTTCTTAACTTTAAATTAAAAATAAATCATTTTTTCCTTGACTATTTCAGTTAAAAAATTATTTTTGCATAAATTATAAAATCGAAAGCAGATGTATTGGACATTAGAATTAGCATCTTATTTAAGCGATGCACCTTGGCCTGCTACCAAAGACGAACTTATTGACTACGCTATTAGAGCTGGAGCTCCGTTAGAAGTTGTAGAAAACCTTCAGTCTATTGAAGACGAAGGCGAAATATATGAATCAATGGAAGAAATTTGGCCGGATTATCCCACCGACGAAGATTATCTTTGGAATGAGGATGAATATTAAAAAATAATTAATACCGCAGAAAAAAGTCTCCTTTGGGGCTTTTTTTTTGTTTAAATTTGCATTCCTAGCCAAATTCCTCGGAATCGGAATATTAAAAATAAAAATAAACCCAATTATGAGTTTCATAAATAGCATACTTAAAGCATTTGTAGGCGATAAATCTGAAAAAGATGTAAAAGCTACACAACCCTATATAACCAAAATTAAAGCATTAGAGCCAGCATTAATTGCTTTGTCTCACGATGAATTACGTGCCAAAACAGCCCAATTCAAAGCAAAGATAAAAGACGCTCGTGCCAAACAAGATGCCGAAATTGCAGCCAAAAGACAAGAAGCCGAAAATACTTCCGATATTGATTTGAGAGAAGATATTTATAATGCTATTGATGCTTTAGAAAAAGAAGCCTACGAAATTTCAGAAAAAGTTTTGATGGAAATTCTTCCTGAGGCTTTTGCAGTGGTTAAAGAAACTGCACGACGTTTTAAAGACAATTCTATAATTACCGTTACTGCTACTGAAAAAGATAGAGAACTTTCGGCTACTAAGCCTTATGTTACTTTAGTTGGCGATCATGCCAATTGGGCAAACCAATGGAACGCTGCAGGAAAAGAAATCACTTGGGACATGATTCACTACGACGTTCAGTTGATAGGTGGAATCGTGTTGCACGAAGGTAAAATTGCCGAAATGCAAACTGGAGAAGGAAAAACTTTGGTTGCTACGCTTCCGTTGTATTTGAATGCCTTAACGGGTAACGGAGTGCATTTGGTAACCGTGAATGATTACTTAGCAAAAAGGGATAGTACCTGGAAAGCACCTTTGTTTGAATTCCACGGAATGTTAGTAGATTGTATTGACAACCACTCACCGAATACAGAACAAAGAAGAAAAGCATACGAAGCCGACATCACTTATGGAACCAACAACGAATTTGGATTTGATTACCTAAGAGATAATATGGCACATTCTCCAGAGGATTTAGTGCAACGAAAACATAACTATGCTATTGTAGATGAGGTCGATTCGGTATTGATTGATGATGCTAGAACACCATTGATTATTTCTGGTCCCGTTCCTGATGGCGATCGTCATGAATTTAACGAATTAAAACCTAAAGTTGAAAATCTATATAATTTACAACGTCAGTTGGCTAACGGATTTTTATCGGAAGCAAGAAAATTAATAAAAGAAGGTAATACTAAAGATGGTGGATTTCAATTATTGAGAGCGTATCGTTCTTTACCTAAAAACAAAGCTTTAATTAAATTCTTAAGTGAAGAGGGAATTAAGCAACTTTTACAAAAAACCGAAAACGAATATATGAGTGACAACAACCGCAAAATGCCAGTTGTTGACGAAGCCTTATATTTTGTAATTGAAGAAAAAAATAACCAAGTTGAATTAACCGATAACGGAATTCAATACTTATCTCAGGATACCGATGCAACCTTTTTCGTTCTTCCAGATATTGGAACCGAAATTGCAAACATCGAAAAACAAAAATTAGATAAAGATGCTGAAGCTGAAGCTAAAGAACATTTGTTTCAGGATTTCGGAATCAAATCGGAACGTATTCACACCCTTACACAGTTATTAAAAGCCTATACCCTTTTTGAAAAAGATGTGGAATATGTAATCATGGACAACAAAATTATGATTGTCGATGAACAAACTGGTCGTATTATGGATGGCCGTCGTTATTCGGACGGATTACACCAAGCTATTGAAGCCAAAGAGCAAGTAACTATTGAGGCCGCAACCCAAACTTTTGCAACAATTACCTTACAAAATTATTTCCGTATGTACAGCAAACTTGCCGGTATGACAGGAACAGCCGTAACGGAAGCAGGAGAACTTTGGGAAATTTATAAATTGGATGTTGTTGAAATTCCAACAAACAGAGGAATGTCACGTCACGATAAAGAAGATTTAATTTACCGTTCAGTGCGTGAAAAATTCAATGCTGTTATTGAAGATGTAACGCAACTTTCTGCATCTGGAAGACCTGTTTTAATTGGTACTACTTCGGTAGAAATTTCAGAATTATTAAGTCGAATGTTGAAGATGCGTGGTGTTGCTCACAACGTATTGAATGCAAAAATGCACAAAAAAGAAGCAGATATCGTTGCTGAAGCAGGAAAACCTGGCGTAGTAACTATCGCAACCAATATGGCTGGTCGTGGAACCGATATAAAGCTAACTCCCGAAGTGAAAGCAGCAGGTGGTTTAGCAATTATTGGTACAGAACGTCACGATTCACGTCGTGTAGACCGTCAGTTACGTGGTCGTGCTGGTCGTCAAGGAGATCCAGGAAGTTCGCAATTTTATGTATCTTTAGAAGATAATTTAATGCGTCTTTTTGGTTCTGAAAGAGTTGCCAAAGTAATGGATAGAATGGGATTGAAAGAAGGTGAAGTAATTCAGCATTCAATGATGACCAAATCTATTGAAAGAGCACAGAAAAAAGTCGAAGAGAATAACTTTGGTACTCGTAAACGTTTGTTAGAATATGATGACGTTATGAATGCCCAAAGAGAAGTAGTTTACAAACGTCGTCGTCATGCTTTGCATGGAGAGCGTTTGAAACTGGATATTGCCAATATGATGTACGACACTTGTGAAGTTATCGTTGGCGACAATAAAGCAAAAAATGATTTCAAGAATTTCGAATTTGAATTAATTCGTTATTTCTCTTTCACCTCTCCTATTACCTCCGTAGATTTCGAAAAAATGAATGAAATGGAATTGACAGGAAAAGTGTATAAAGCAGCGATGGAATACTACACCGAGAAAACTGCGCGTAGTGCTCGTGAAGCAATGCCTATTATTACCGATGTTTATAAAAATCCTAACAACCAATACGAACGTATTATTGTTCCTTTTACAGACGGACTAAAATCGTTGAACGTAGTTACCGATTTAAAGAAAGCATACGATACCGAAGGAGCGCAATTGGTGGCAGATTTTGAGAAAAATATCACTTTAGCAATTGTTGATGAAGCGTGGAAAAAACACTTACGCAAAATGGACGAATTGAAAACCTCGGTTCAATTAGCTGTTCACGAACAAAAAGATCCTTTACTAATATATAAATTAGAAGCGTTTAATTTGTTTAGGAACATGTTGGATGGTGTAAATAAAGAAGTAATTTCTTTCTTATTTAAAGGAGATTTACCGCAGCAAAATACGATTCAAGAGGCTAAAGAAACTAAAAGAAAAGAAAACTATACCGAAAGTAAAGAAGAAATTCAAAATAGTGAATCGGCAGCAGAACAAAACCGTGAAGCTGGGCAAACACAGCAACGTCAAGTAACCGAAACGATTGTTCGCGACCAACCGAAAATTAATAGAAACGATACCGTTACTATTAAACACGTGATGAGTGGAAAAACCGAAACTATGAAATTCAAAAAAGCCGAAAGCATGATTGCTAATGGCGAATGGGTTTTAGTATAAAAAAATTCAAACTAAGTTTTATCCCCAATTGTGAAAGCAGTTGGGGATTTTTTTATTGTCTATCTTTATATTAATGCAACTATTCTCCTCCTTTGGAGGAGTGGCCGAAGGACGATGTGGTTTTTATTGCACGAAGGTGCACAAAGAAAACACAAAGAACCACAAAGTTTTATTTTAAAGACAGAGTATTCTCCTCCTTTGGAGGATTGGCCTTAGGCCGAGGTGGTTTTTATTGCACGAAGGTGCACAAAGAAAACGCAAAGAACCACGAAGGTTTATTTCAAAGACCGAGTATTCTCCTCCTTTGGAGGAGTGGCCGAAGGACGAGGTGGTTTATATTGCACGAAGGTGCACAAAGAAAACACAAAGAACCACAAAGTTTTATTTTAAAGACAGAGTATTCTCCTCCTTTGGAGGAGTGGCCGAAGGACGATGTGGTTTTTATTGCACGAAGGTGCACAAAGAAAACGCAAAGCACCTCAAAGGTTTATTTCAAAGACCGAGTATTCTCCTCCTTTGGAGGAGTGGCCGAAGGACGAGGTGGTGCTTCATTTTTCACCAAAATAAAGAATAATAATTTTCTATTAAATAAATAACCCTCGCAGAATTCAAAATCCTGCGAGGGTTATTTTTATTTTCATTACATCCAACTTATTTTTAAAATCGGTGCAATCCGAAAATCGGTGTTGAAAAATTTTATTACAATTTAAAGATAAAACTTTCGGTCCCTTTAATAGAAACGTGCAGTACTCCTACTCCATTAGTAACTTTTAAAGTAGTGGTGCTTCCATAAAGTTGGTCTTTTACTGGATAAGCACCATCGTGCAAATGCCATTTAGCAACCACATCGGCAGGTACTTTTAAATCGAAAGCACAAGTGTGGTCTTTAGAAAAATTAGCCACTACAATCAATTTTTCGGTAGCCGACCAACGCACATACGAATAGATTTTCTCATCGTAATTGGCAGTTTCATGTCGGTTAACTCCTTGTATTTCTTGGAACTGTCCCATTAAAGCATCACTTTTTAAGGTAAAGTGTAGTAATCGTTTGTAAAAATCGCGTAAGTCTTTTTCGCTTTGCGATAATTGGCCACCGTCAAATTTTCCGCCATTCATCCAACGTTGGTGGTTGGGTACACCAACATAATCAAAAATAGAAGTTCTAGAATGTTTTCCAAAACCGCCATTTTCATTTCCTGCTTCGCCGACTTCTTGTCCAAAATAAACCATTGTCGGAGACGAACCAATAGTTGCTGAAACTACCATTAATGGTTTTCCGTTTTCACCACTTCCTGCAAATTCTGGACTCGCCAAACGCTGTTCATCGTGGTTATCTAAAAAATGTAACATATGATGTTCAATATCGGCCATACTTTGTTGAATATCTGTAAGCCCATCGGTAGAAGATTTTCCTTGTACAATCTCTTTTAATTTATCGTAAGTCGCCACTTTATCATACAAATAATCCATTTTGCCTTTATAGATATAGTTTCTGTATTCGCTAGGATTGTACACTTCTGCCATTAAAAAAGCATTTGGATTTTTCATTTTTATTGACGAATTCATAAAACTCCAAAATTCGTAAGGCACCATTTCAGCCATATCATAACGGAAACCATCCACCCCTTTGGATGTCCAATACAAAGCTATATCTCTGAATTTTTTCCAAGAACTAGGCACGTCTTTATCTTTCCAAAAATCAAAATGTTCTTTATAAGATTTGTTTTCAAAACCTTTTGGCAATTCCGGAAAATCTTTAGATCCATCCGGGCGAATTCCGTAATTAACCTTCACCGTTTCATACCAATCGTTTATATCTGGCTTTGCCATACGAGAACCGTTACCAGTCCATTTTGCTGGATTTTCATCAAATGTGCCGTCAATTAACGGATTCGATTCTCCGTTTAAAGGCTTGTATGTTTCGGATGTTGGCACCTGAAAATGCTGTCCTGGAATATAATAAAAGTTGTTATTTCTATCGTATTCCACATTCGTAATATCATCGGCACCAAAATCACGAACACCAGCAGGATTGGTCAATCCGATATATTTTCGAGCAATATGATTAGGAACGATATCGATAATTACTTTCAATCCGTGTTTGTGGGTGCGTGCAATTAAGGCTTCAAATTCTTCCAATCGTTTGGCTGGATCTACCGCCAAATCTGGGTTTACATTATAGTAATCCTTCACGGCATAAGGAGATCCGGCACGACCTTTAACCACCTCGGGATCGTCATTAGAAATTCCGTATTTAGTATAATCATTTACCAAAGCATGGTGAGGAACTCCAGTGTACCAGATGTGGGTAACGCCAAGATCTTTAATTTCCGATAAGGCCGTATCCGTAAAATCATTAAACTTCCCTACCCCATTTTCGTCAATTGTTCCCCAAGGTTTGTTGGTAGTATTTTTATTTCCGAAAAGTCTAGTAAAAACTTGATAAACTACTTTCTTCCTTTCAACAACGTTTACCTTTTTGGGTTTTGAATTTGTATTCGTTTTTTTAATTTGCGAATTGCCTGCAATTGAAAGCCCAACTAAAGCAACTAAAAGTAATTTTTTCATGAGGAATTATTTAAAAAGAATCAGAATACAAATATAAATATTTGCTAGGCATATTAATCGATTTATAAAATAATCTTAATAAACCTATATGTTGGCTCTAATTTCCTAAATTTGCTATCTATTTTCATGCTTTTTAGAAATACTAATGAATAACGATTTTATCAAATACCAGGCACAAACTACCCCTTATCCTTTAGGAATGGAAGTTTCGCATGCTATTGGTTCTTACATATTTGACACCAATAATAAAAAATACCTAGACTTTGTTGCGGGTGTATCTGCTTGTTCCTTAGGGCATCAAAACCAACGTGTTAATGATGCTATAAAAAACCAATTAGATAAATATTCGCATGTTATGGTTTACGGAGAATATTCTCAAAGTCCGGCCGTACACTATTGCAAATTATTGGTGGAGAATTTACCCGCACAATTAAATAAAGTGTACTTAGTAAACTCAGGAACCGAGGCTTGTGAAGGTGCTTTAAAATTAGTTCGAAGAGTAACTGGAAGAAGTCAATTAATTTCGTGTCACAATGCGTACCACGGCAATACCATGGGCTCGATGAGCGTAATGGGATTTGAAGAACGCAAGCAAGTGTTTAGACCTTTGATTCCCGATGTGGATTTTATTACCTTCAATAATGAAGAAGATATATTAAAAATCACTACCAAAACTGCCGGAATAATAGTTGAAAGTATCCAAGGAGGCGCTGGATTTATCCAACCCGAAAATGATTTTTTAGCAAAAGTTAAAAAGCGTTGTGAAGAAGTTGGAGCTTTACTTATTGTAGATGAAATTCAACCTGGATTTGGAAGAACAGGAAAATTATTTGGATTTGAAAATTATAATGTCGTTCCCGATGTTGTTATTATAGGAAAAGGAATGGCTGGCGGAATGCCTGTTGGTGGATTTATAGCCAATGAAAAACACATGGATTTATTGAGCCACGATCCAAAACTAGGACACATTACTACTTTTGGCGGACATCCTGTCATTGCAGCAGCCTGTCTTGCAACTTTGCAAGAAGTGCTAGAAAAAGACTATGCCAAACAATCTTTAGAAAAAGAAAAACTATTTAGAGAGCTTTTAGTACACCCTTTAATTGAAGAAGTTAGAGGAAAAGGATTGATGCTGGCAGCCATGACAAGAGATCCCGAAATTACAAATCAAATTATTTTGCGTTGTCAAGACAAAGGGCTAATTTTATTTTGGTTATTATTTGAAGGAAAAGCCATCCGAATTACGCCTCCATTAACCATATCAGAAGATGAAATTAGAGAAGGTTGCAAAATCATGTTGGAAGTGATGGAGGAAGTTTTACATGGTTTGTAGTTTAGTGTTTAGGTTTAGGGTTTGTAGTTAACAAACAATAAACTACGAACAACAAACGCACCTGTTAATTAAATTGTTCAAAAGAAAAAAGAGAAATGCATTATTTCTACTTATAGATAAGTACTTTTATATAAGTTATTTCAAACAAAAAACTATGTATTTGGATCACGAAGAAGAAGACTACAATTTATCTTTATCAAAATTTGAATCAATGTTGAAAACCAACAAGGTTCTATTTTTTGATTCGGAAGAATTTGAAGAAATAATCCTGCATTATCTAGATACGGGAAAGTCAAATTTGGCTAAAAAAGCTTTAAAATTTGGCTTAGAGCAACACCCTAAATCTACTGGTTTAAAGCTAGTTCAAGTAGAAATGTTGATCTATGAAGACAAATTGGAAATAGCCGAAAAACTACTGAATGAGTTATATGCTATTGAGCCAACTAACGAGGAGATTTTCATTCAAAAAGCCAATATTTACTCTAAAAGAGACAACCACGAAAAAGCGGTTGAATTGCTAAATGAGGCCTTACAATTCACTGAAGATTTTTCCGACATATACAATTTAATTGGGATGGAATATCTTTTTATGGACAACCTAGAGTTGGCTAAATCCAATTTTATTAAATGTTTGGAAGAAGATATTGAAGACCAATCTGCCATATATAACGTAGTTTATTGTTTTGAATTTTTAGATCAAAACGAAGCTGCAATTGATTATTTGAAAAAATATATTGATAAAAATCCGTATTCCGAAATTGCTTGGCACCAAAAAGGACGATTGTATTACGGATTAAAAGAATACGAGAATGCAGTTCGTGCATTTGAATTTGCTACCTATATTGATGACGAATTTGTAGGTGCTTTTATGGAAAAAGGGAAGGCACTTGAACGACTAAAAAGATACGAAGAAGCAATTGAAAGTTTTGCAAAGACCATAGAATTGGACGACCCTACCTCCTATGCTTTATTACGAATAGGAAAATGCAATGAAAAATTAGGATATAAAGCCGAAGCATTAATTTATTATAATAAAACAGTTCATGAAGACCCTCTTTTAGATAAAGGTTGGATTGCCATAACGGATTTTTACATACGACAAAAAAAATATTCTAAAGCTTTGCATTATGCCAACAAGGCTCTGGCAATAGACGATCAAAACCAAGCCTATTGGAAAAGATTTGCTACTATAAACAAAGCAATGGGACTTTTTGAAGAAGCAGAATATGGCTTTAGGAAAGCAGTGGAATTAGGCGACTGCCAATTAGATACTTGGTTATTTTGGGTGGATATTTTACAATACTTAGGCGAATTTGATAATGCAGTTTTAACATTACTACAAGCCGCCGATTATTTCCCTGAAGAATACGAAATAGAATACCGTTTGGCAGGACTAAATTTTATGCTGAAGGAAAATGAAAAAGGGACTTTTCATTTAAGCAATGGATTGCGATTGAACTTTAAAAACAACACTTTATTAGAAGAATTATTTCCTAAGGTATGGGCAATGAAGAAAGTGCAGAGTTACATTGTAAAGCACAAACACTAATGAAAAAAAAACTATTATTTATATCATTACTTATTTTCTCGCATTCTTTTGGTCAAGCCAAAAAAGGAAAAACCAATACTAAAAAAGTTCCAAGAGCTGTTGAAATAAAAGAAATTCCTTACGAGGAAAGAATTAGTACCATAAAAGATGATTCCTATGGAGATTCCTCAATAGCAGTTGAATCTGCCCCAACAATACAAGAAGAGGATTCTAACACAATTTATAATTCTGCGGGAATAGAAGTTAAACCAGAATTTCCTGGAGGTAACGATAAATTTGTTACTTTCTTTTCAAAAAATTTTCAATATTCCGATGAAATGAAAGAAGCGGAGTTGAAAGGTAGAATCTTTATCTCATTTATAGTTGAACAAGATGGATCTATAACCAATATCAAAATTATTCGTGGTCTAGGTTTTGGAACAGATGTTGAAGCATTACGAATTATAAAAAGAATGCCTAAATGGAATCCTGGAGAACAAAACGGTAAAAAAGTTAGATGTTCCTATACAGTCCCAATTACAATTTATGCTACCAAATAATAAAAAATTCGGATTGATAGGTCGAAATATTTCTTATTCCTTTTCAAAAAAATACTTCGCCGAAAAATTTTCTCAAGATTTATTTGACGATTGCACTTATGAAAATTTTGATATTCCCTCCATTGAGGAATTCCCTACTATCTTAAAGAATAATCCAGATTTAAAAGGGCTTAATGTAACTATTCCCTACAAAGAATCCATTATTCCTTATATGGATACATTATCTGAGAAAGCCTTTAAAATTGGAGCCGTAAATGTAATTCGGTTCACTAAAAAAGGAAATTTAAAAGGTTACAATTCCGATTGGTTCGGATTTAAAAAATCGCTAGAGCCTTTGTTACAAAGCCACCATAAAAAAGCACTTATTTTAGGTACCGGTGGTGCTGCCAAAGCAGTTGCTTATGCGCTAGAACAATTGGGGATATTTTATACTTATGTATCTCGCGATGCCTCCGAAAACACAATTGATTATAGCAGAATAAATGCTACTACTTTTGATAATTATCAAATAATAATTAATTGTACACCTCTTGGAACAAGTCCTAATATTAAGGAGTTACCTCCTATTCCTTATACATTTTTCACCGAAAAACACATTGCTTTCGACTTGATTTACAATCCAGAAGAAACCCAATTTCTTAAAAAAGCAAAAAAGAAAGGTGCAGTTATAAAAAACGGAAAGGAAATGTTAATTTTTCAAGCAGAAAAAGCCTGGAAAATTTGGAATAAATAATAATGAATATGCACTAATTTATTATTAATTATAAATAAAATAGAACAGAAACCATTGATATAATTGGATTTTAGACTACTCTTTTGTACCTTTCGCGCTCCAAAAAAGGAAAAATTGTATAACCTTACACATTTAAAAAAATGTTAGAAGAATTGAATGATAACCTACCAGTTAACGAAAACGCGGTAGACGGAAACGTAAATAACGAATCCCTAGAGAGCTTGTCAACTGAAAAACAAGACGTTGAAGAAATTTTAGCAACTGAAGAATCCGTATCTGAATTGGTTCCAGATACCGAAGTAGAAGCACCATTAATTGCTGAAACAGAAGAAGAAAAAGTTCCAGAAGTAGAAATTTTAGTGGGCGAAGAAATAGAAGAAACTCCAGTTGAAGTTGCTTTAGAAACAGAAACTGTTTCTGAAAAAGAAGAAACTGCTGTTGAAAATGAAAATATTATTGCACTTACTGATGCTAAAGTTGCAGACGAAACTTTAGAAATTGAAGAAGGTAGCGACTTTGCAATGAATGCAATTGCAAATGCCAACGCTGAAGAAAGTGAAGATGAAACCGTTAAAGGTAGAGACGATATTCCGTTACAAGATTACGAAGCGTTACCAATGGAAAAATTGGTAGAAGAATTGGAACTACTTGTTGCTACTGACAAAGTAATGTCGGTAAGAGAACATGTAGAAGAAATTAAGAAAGCATTTTTATCTAAATTCCATCATTTTATGGATGAAAAAAAGGATGAATTTCATGCTGAAAACCCAGACACTACTGAGGATTTTCAATATAGTTTTCCTCTAAAAACAAAATTCGATACTTTATATAATCAATACAGAGATAAGAAAAACGTTCACTTTAAGTCATTACAAAACAACTTACAAGCGAATTTAGAAAATAGAATGGCTCTTGTGGAAGAGTTGAAAAATTTAGTGAATAATTCTACTGGTAATATTGCAAATTCTCTAAAACAATTAAACGATATTAGAGAGCGTTGGAAAAATGCAGGTCCTATTCCTAAAGATAAATACAATCACGTATGGAATAATTTCCATTTTCATATTGAAAATTTTTACGATTTCTTACACTTAGATAGAGAAGCAAGAGATATTGATTTTAAAATCAACTTAGATCAAAAACAAAAAATTATTGCTCGTGTTACTGAACTAATAAACGAACCAGATATTAACAAATCGTTCCGTGAATTGCAGGATTTGCATAAAATATGGAAAGAAGATATCGGGCCGGTTTCTAGAGAAAATAGAGAAGAAATTTGGAAACAGTTTAGCGACTTAACCAAACAAATGCACGATAAAAGAGAGTCGTTTTACGAAGGTTTTAGAGCCAAAGAAACCGATAATCTTGAAAAGAAAAATGCAATTATTGCACAATTAGAAGTTTTAGCAAAAGAAAAAGTAGATTCGCACCAAGCTTGGTTAAACCAAATTGTTAAAGTAGAAGCTTTGCGAAATGAATTCTTTGCAACTGGCAAAGTTCCTGGAGAAGTAAATGAAGCTACTTGGGCAGGATTTAAAACTGCAGTAAGAAACTTTAACGTACTTAAAAATTCTTTTTACAAAGAAATTAAGAAAGACCAAAACGATAATTTAAGCAAGAAACAAGCACTTGTTACTAAAGCAAACGAATTAAAAGAAAGTGATGATTTTGCTGCTACCACTCCAATAATGAAACAAATTCAAGAGGAATGGAAATTAGTAGGTCATGTGCCAAGAAAATTTTCGGATGTACTTTGGAAAGAATTTAAAGCAGCTTGTAACCACTATTTTGAACGTTTAAAAGAAAGTAAATCGGAAGAAAATTCGGAAGAAGTTGCTGCTTTTGAAAAGAAAAAAGAATATCTAGAGGGTTTACGTGCGTTTGAACTAGTTGGTGATCACAAAACCGATTTAGACGCTATTAAAGTACATATTGAAGCATGGAAAACTATCGGAAAAGTTCCTTTTAATAGAAGACATATTGAAGGAAAATTCAATAAAATATTGGATGCATTATTTGAAAAATTGAGTTCAAGTAAAAAAGAAGGTGATATGTTGCGTTTTGCTAATCGTTTGGATAACATTTCAGGATCTGAAGACAGCAGAAAACTAGACAACGAGAAAATCTTTATCATGCGTAAAATTGACGAAGTACAAAATGAAATTTTCCAATTAGAAAATAACATTCAATTTTTTCAAAATACTAAGAACGCTAAGAAAGAAAATTCTATTGTTACCGAAGTTAGAAAAACAATTGAACGTCATAAAGAAGAGTTATTAACTTGGAAAGACAAGTTAAAACAGATAAAAAGTATTGCTAAATAATACTATCCTTACAACTTAAAAACTCACTTTAACAGTGAGTTTTTTTATTTATGACAATTATCATTTTAATTTCCTTACTGCGGAATTACATTTGAAGTCTAAAGTCATCACATGTCAGTTTCATTAATTCAAAAATACAATGTTCCCGGTCCGAGATATACAAGTTATCCTACGGTTCCTTATTGGGAAGAGGATCAATTTTCTGAAGATTTATGGAAAAAAACACTCCTAGAATCCTTTAAAGAAAGTAACGAAACCGAAGGAATAAGTTTATACATTCACCTGCCATTTTGTGAGAGTCTGTGCACTTTTTGTGGTTGCAACAAACGAATCACAAAACTACACGACGTTGAAAATCCTTATATAACAGCAGTTCTTAAAGAGTGGGATATCTATTGTGATTTACTGCCAAACAAACCAATTATTAAGGAAATTCATTTAGGTGGAGGAACCCCAACATTCTTTAATCCAAAAAATTTAGAATCCTTACTAAACGGAATTCTTCTTAGAGCAACTAAAGCCAAAGACCACGAATTTAGTTTTGAAGGTCATCCAAATAATACAACAAGAACGCACTTACAAACGCTTTACGATTTAGGATTTAGAAGGGTAAGTTTTGGTGTGCAAGATTATTCTGAAAAAGTTCAAAAAGCAATTCATAGAGAGCAACCATTCCATAATGTTGCTAAGGTAACTTTTTGGGCGAAGGAAATTGGCTATACTTCTGTAGGACATGATTTAATTTTTGGATTACCGTTTCAAACTCTAGAAGATGTGATTGATACTATTGATAAAACCAAGTCACTGTTACCAGATCGTTTGGCTTTTTATAGCTATGCGCATGTGCCTTGGATTAAAGGTAACGGACAAAGGGGTTTTAAAGACGACGACGTTGCTAAAGATGATGTTAAAAGACAACTTTATGAAGAAGGCAAAAAACGTTTGGCGGCAAATAATTACCACGAAATTGGCATGGATCATTTTGCTTTGGAAACAGACAGCATGTATAAATCTTTTCAAAAACAAAAATTACATCGTAATTTTATGGGCTATACTGCATCTAAAACAAAATTAATGATTGGATTAGGGATTTCTTCTATAAGTGATAGTTGGTATAGTTTTTCACAAAACGAAAAAAATATTGATGAATATTATAACCGATTAGAAAAAAATGAGTTACCCATTTTTAGAGGACATATTCTTACAGATGAAGATTTAATAATAAGAAAACACATACTAAAATTGATGTGTCAATTTACTACATCTTGGAAAGCAAAAGAAGAATATTTTCAAGAGATTCCAGAAATTGTAAAGCAATTACAAGAAATGGAAACCGATGGCTTGATAGAAATTTCAACATCATCCATTACAGTAACCGAAAAAGGAAAACCATTTGTTCGTAATATTTGCATGGCATTTGACTTACGATTGAAACGCAATGCTCCACAAACAAAGTTATTTTCAATGACAGTCTAACAATCCGTTGACAGTTGAACCAATAAAAAAGCACACTAAATAGTGTGCTTTTTTATTATCTATTCTTCAAAAAGTTTCATTTCTTTATCATAAAACTCTCCTGCAAGAGTAATTAAATGCTCCATTTCGGCTTCTAATTCGGTTTCATCTTCTCCTTCTAAATCTTCTAGAAATTCTACTTCATCATCTTTTAAATTGATTAAAAAACGAGGAAAATCAAGGTGTATGATGAAAATGTCTTCTGGAAAATCAGAATTATCTGCTATAACAAATTTTGGTAATATCATAATTAGTTTAGGGTTTATTCGTTTCTAAAGTAACAAATTTACTTTTATTTATCGGATAAAATAACCGAGCCATTGTTTTTCCCCATGAAAATTATTTTGGTATTTGGGGAAGCCGCTAACTCTTTTTGGGCTTTTATCTGTTCGTATTGTAATTGTTTATCGGTAAGATTAGTCGAGATAATTCTTTGGTAATCTGCAATACCTTGTGCTTCTACACGTTTACGTTCGGCTTCTTGTTTTTCTTTTTGCAAAACAAATTGCATTTTTTGTGCGTCTTGTTCCGCATTAATTTTACTTTCTATAGATGCTTTTACCGAAGTTGGCAAATTGATATTTCTAATCAACAATTGCTCTAAAACTAAACCTCTTTTCTTAAAATCGTCTTCAATTGATTTGAAAATTCGTTGTTGAAATTCATTTCTTTTGGTAGAATACAAAGCTACTGCATCATAATAAACAGCGTTGTCTCGAATACGAGTTCTAGTTATTGGTCGTACAATTTTATCGGTATAATTTTCACCAATTCCTTTAAGTATTTTAGGTGCATCTCCAGGTAAAACTCGGTACAAAACGGTTAAGTCAATTATCACTTCAAGTCCATCGTTAGACAATACTCGAATAGCATCATCTCCTTCTTGAGCGCCTTCACCGTGTATTGCTGACATGGTATAGTTTTGGGTTTGGGTATCAAAAATGGTAATGTCCAATAAAGGATTTACTACATGCAAACCACTTTCTAACACATCGGGTTGTACATTTCCGTACAATGATTTTACGCCTACTTTTCCGGCATCAATTTGTTTGAACATAGACGAAAATACGCCCAAAGCAATAACCAAAAACCCAACAATTCTAATGGTTCCCGAAAATTTAGCTAACGGATTGGTATTATCTTTTAAAGTTATACCCGCAACAACCAAAATAATTCCAAGAATAATTAATAGTATCATTTTTTTAATGTTTTAATTTATGAGTTATACGTAGGTTTTTAATAATTGTTACAAAACAGGAAGTTCCGGATTTTCAATTATCATTTTTTTGGTCAAATAATGGAATCGGATAAATAAGAAAACTGCTGCTGCGGTCAACCCCGCAAGTAATCCTATCCAAACTCCAACTGCTTTTAGTTGGGTGTATTCTCCTAGATAATACGAAATTGGAAAACCAATAACCCAATAGGCCACAAACGTAATATACATAGGGATTTTCACATCTTGCAATCCGCGTAAAGCACCCAAAACTACAACTTGAATTCCATCCGAAATTTGAAAAACGGCTGCTACCAAAAGTAATTTTGCAGCAATAGTAACCACTTCTTTGTTGTCTAAAAGTTGAGTGGTATCACTCATGTCTAAAAACAACGGTGGTACTATTTGATGTAAAAGAATAAACAATAAAGCAAAGACAATTTCGATAAGAATTGCCAATAAAAAAATGGAACGAGCCACTACTACAAGATTTTTATAATCTTGTAATCCTTTTTGATTACTAACCCGAATCATTGAAACCACGCTTAATCCCATGGCAAACATGAAGGTCATCGAAGCCAAACTCAACGCAATTTGATTGGCAGCCTGACTGGTTTTACCAATATTTCCACAAAGCCAAATTCCAGCGGTAAAGAGCACCACTTCAAATAGCATTTGCATGGCTGAAGGAATTCCTAAGCTAACAATTTTACGAATGGTTTTCTTTTTAATTTCAGAAAAACTAAAGTTCTGAAAATAAGGCTGTAATCGTTCTTGTTTGGATAAAATTACATGCATAAAAACCACCATTGCAATTCTGGAAATAACCGTTCCTAGTCCAGCACCAAGAATTCCCATTTTTGGAAAAATCCAAAAGCCATAAATCAAACAATAGTTCACAATTACGTGGAGAATATTTGCCATAACAATAGCATACATCGAGTATTTAGTCATTGATAAACCATCCGCAAACTGCTTATATCCTTGGTAAATAATAAGCGGAACTAAAGAAAATCCCACCCAATCTAAATACGGTTTTGCTAAAGCAATAACTTCTTTTGGTTGGTGGAGCATTTCCATTATAGGTTTACCTAAAACAATTAATCCGAAAAGTGCAAATCCCAAAATGACGCACAAAAACAATCCATTATGAAAAACCGAACGAATTTTATCGGTGTCTTTTTCGGCATCGGCCTCTCCAACAATTGGCGTAATAGCCGTAGAAAAACCTATTCCTAAAGATAGCGCTACAAAAACCATACTGTTTCCAAGAGAAACTGCAGCCAACTCAGTAGAACCTAATTTTCCTACCATGATATTATCTACAATCATGATTAAGGTATGCCCTAACATACCCAAAATTACTGGATATGCTAACTGCATATTGTATCGAAACTCTTTAGTATATTGGGATAAATTCACGTTGTGTTTTTTGAATTTGCAAAAATAGGTAATTCATTGGCAATTGCAATATGAAAAATCAATTACAATGGTAAAATTAAAAATTGATTATAAATATTGTTTTTAAAGTTATTTCAATTTATATATCTAAAAATACTATTTTTGAGGAGCAATTCCCGCTATTCGTTTCTATCTTTTCTTAAAAAAAAGATAAGCATTTCCAATTCAAATGGAATTCATCGAACTCTTATAAAAATTAATTTAATGTGAGATAATCGGGGCTAAACTTATCGGCAAACTTATGGAAAAACTCCAACTTTCTTTTTTATTTAAAATCATTGGGCTTGGTTCGGCCTCTGGTTTAATTTACCATAACAAAACCATCTTGGCAATTGGAGACAACAGCACTTATTTATATGAATACCATATAGATTCTGCAAAACTAGACCGCCATCCATTGACAGACAATGCCCTAGAAAATATTCCAAAAAAACAAAAAATTGATCTAGAAGCTATCACCCAATTCAAAGACAGCATCTATATTTTTGGTTCGGGTTCTAAAGAAAATAGAACTAAAATGCTGCACCTGGATGCCAAATCCAAAAAGGTTCTGATTACCAACGATGTTTCCGATTTGTATTTTGCCTTACAATCATTTGGAAAAATAAAACCCGAAGATTTTAATCTAGAAGGTGCTATTTACAATGGCGAAAATTGGTTTCTTTTCAATCGTGGCAATGGTAAAAATCATAAAAATGTTGTTTTCACCATCACAGGTAAAAACCTAACTACCGATTTCCGAATTTTATCCAACGCTTACAAACTCCCAAAAATAAAAGGTGTTCGTAGCAGTTTCACCGATGCCATTTTAGTAGAAGACAAAATCTATTTCTTGGCAACTGCCGAAAATACCGAATCTACTTATGATGATGGAGAAATCCTTGGAAGCATTATAGGCCGCATGGATATTAAAACCATGCAACTAGATTTCACAAAAAAAATAGAAGGCAATTATAAATTAGAAGGCTTAACTCTTTTACAAAAAACCAAAGATAGTATTGACTTTTTGGTGTGCGAAGATAATGACACCGATATTTTGGAATCGAGTATTTACAAGTTAGTAATTAGTCTAGAAAAAATGAGTACTAAATTCTGAACACTGAATGCTACTTATCAATTTCCTTTAACGAATCCATTTTTTTGTGTGCTAAGAATCCTTTAATATCTTCAAAGTGTTCTTTCACACGTTTGTTACCAAATTCAAAAACTTTAGTTGCTAATCCGTCAAGGAAATCTCTATCGTGCGAAACCAAAATTAAGGTTCCGTCAAAGTCACGTAAAGCATCTTTGATAATATCTTTAGTTTTCATATCCAGATGGTTAGATGGCTCGTCTAGAATTAATAGATTAACTGGCTCCAACAATAATTTTATCATTGCCAAACGCGTTTTTTCACCTCCCGAAAGCACTTTTACTTTCTTAGTAACATCGTCACCGTGAAACATGAAAGCACCTAATATGTCTTTTATTTTTGTACGAACATCACCTACCGCAACATCATCAATGGTAGAAAATATAGTGCCGTTTTCATCTAATAAAGAAGCTTGATTTTGGGCAAAATAACCAATTTGTGCATTATGTCCAATTTCAACCGAACCACTGTTGATTTCAATTTCTTTCATAATGGCTTTAATCATGGTAGATTTTCCTTCGCCATTTTTTCCTACGAATGCTACTTTATCGCCACGTTCAATCACAATATTGGCATCTTTAAAAATAAGATGATCGCCATACGACTTCTCTAAATCCTTAACAATTACAGGATAATTTCCAGAACGTATTGCTGGAGGAAACTTTAATTTTAATGCCGAAGTATCTACTTCATCTACTTGAACAATGACCAATTTTTCCAGCATTTTAACCCGCGATTGCACGGCATCGGTTTTAGAGAAAGTTCCTTTAAATCGATCAATAAAAGTTTGATTATCGGCAATCATTCTTTGTTGCTCGTCGTAGGCTTTTTGTTGGTGAATTCTTCGATCTTTACGCAATTCTAAATAGTGTGAATATTTGGCTTTGTAGTCGTAAATTCTTCCCATAGTAACTTCAATCGTTCTATTGGTAATATTGTCTACAAACGCTCTATCGTGCGAAATTACTACTACCGCTTTGGCGGAATTGATTAAGAAATCTTCCAGCCATTGGATACTTTCAATATCCATGTGGTTGGTTGGCTCATCCAGTAAAATCAAATCGGGTTTTTGCAAAAGGATTTTGGCCAATTCAATACGCATTCTCCAACCACCTGAAAACTCTGAGGTTTGACGATTGAAATCTTCTCTTTCAAATCCAAGTCCGACTAATATTTTCTCAACTTCTGCTTCGTAATTAATTTCATCTATAGCATAAAACTTCTCGCTTAAATCGGAAACACGCTCAATAAGTTTCATGTACGCATCACTTTCATAATCGGTACGAATAGTTAATTGTTCGTTGATTTCGTCAATTTCGGCTTTCATTTTGAAGATTTCTCCAAATGCTTTCGATGCTTCTTCCATAACGGTTGCGCCATCGGTAGTCAATAAATGCTGGGGTAAATAGGCAACAACGGCATCTTTTGGGGTAGAAACATTTCCAGTAGAAGGTTTAGACTCGCCCGCAATTATTTTTAATAACGTGGATTTTCCAGCACCATTTTTACCCATTAAGGCAATTTTATCATTTTCATTAATAGCAAAAGTAACGTCGCTAAATAAAGTGGTTCCTCCAAATTGAACGGAGATATCGTTAACTGTAATCATTTTTTGGGTCTTGGGTTTAGGGTTTAGGGTCTTGGTACTATATCTAGAACCAAATACCCTGAACCTTGTATTTTTTTTAAAGGTGCAAAGATAGATTAATTGTGTAATTAGTTTAATATCTTAATTAACAAATCTAAATTTTATAAATACGGGTGAAGTTATTGTATTATTTAATCGAAAAAAAAATCACATACTCATTCTAAACTCCTCAATAACAGGATTTGCTTTTCCGAAGTCGGTTTCTTGTATGAATAACTCTACGGCTTTTGCAGTTGCAATACTTGGCAATACATTGGCTTGATTATTATTTCTAACTACTACATTAATATCCGATTCTTCTAGTCTTTCTTTTAAAGTTACTGCTAGAATTTCTTCTCCCGAAAATATTTTTATTAAGCCCATTTTAGTTATTGTTTTATTATTTTGATAATTTGACTGGAATCTCCTGTACTTATTTTAAGAAAATACATTCCACTAGAATAATTATTCATTGGAATTTCATTTGCATTATTGAATAAGGAACTACTTGAAATTATTTTTCCATATATATCACTAATTTGATATTGAATAATATCAAAATTATATTTCCAATTAACAAAAATGCTATTGGTTGTTGGATTTGGTACAACTGAAAAATTATGTACTGTCTGTTGGTTATTGGAAAGTGAATTTACCACAACCGTTTTGGTGATTTCATCCCAACTTTTAATATTATTTTCTACGTATAATTTTGCTTGATAAGTTCCAGATGTAGAATAGGTATGATTAGGATTTTGAGAATTACTATAAGTTCCATCACCAAAATCCCACCACCATGCCATACTTCCTGTACTCGTGTCAGAATAATTGACAGAAAGAGAATTTGCTGTCCAAGAATAATCTGCTAGAGGCTTGTGTTGTTTCCAAAGAAATTGAACAATTTTATTAAAAACAATTGGCCAATAGGAATTTCCTCCCACACCATTAGTCCAAGTTCCGTTTGTGGTTCCGTATAATTCATGGGATTGACCAGGAACGAAATAGGTTTCCTTATTTGTGAGTCCCAAAGCATCTAATCTTGTGTTTATTGGATTACTTCCATCCGTTGCAGGCATAGAGGGATAACCAAAAGGACTACCAGTATTGAATGGTACTGTAGTATCGGCTTCGCCATGAATTAAAAAAACGGGAGTATTATTTTCTGCAGTAATAATACTTGTGCTTTGTACTGCGCCCCACATAGAAACTACTGCATCGGGCTTTCCATTAAAACCTAAATTAGCACCACTGTCTAACGGACCTAAATCGGGAGTACTTGATGCATAGGAAGGAACTTCAGGAGTATCTAAATAAATAGAATGCAATGCTATAAAACTTCCAGCACTACTGCCTATAAAATAAATTTTGTTTGGATCAATTCCATATAAAGCCGCATTGGCACGCAAATACCGCACTGCAGATCTTCCATCTTGAATACCTCTATATACGGCTCTTGCGCTTCGTAAAGGTACATTATCTACTATAGAAAAACCTAAACGATAATCTATTGTTGCGGTTACATATCCTTTTTTTGCTAATAAATCACAAAAAGTGGTCATGTCATTTACATTTCTATTTCCAGAAAAGAATCCTCCAGAATGTGCGAAAATAATAGCAGGTCGAAGTGCGAAGGTATCTCCAGTTGGCTTATAAATATCCATTACCAAATTTTGAGGACTGGTACTTGATTCTGAAGAGTAAAAGGGTCCGTTTAATGCTGGTGCAGCACCATATACCACATTAGGAATAATAGTAGAAGCCGAAAATAAATTTGCTGTATATCTATAATCTTGGGACCAGGCTAGCATTTGGAAAAAGAAAAATGCTATAAAAAGTAATTTTTTCTTCATTATATTTTCAATTAATTAAACTAAATTCTGTTTTCAAAAAACAAACTACTCCTCTTCCTCCATTTCAAAGAAGATAGGTTCAATCATTATATTGTTTGCTAATGTTTCTACTCTATCGGTAATTTCAGAACAAAAGAAAATGCGTTGGGTTTTATCGATACTTGAGGACAATCGCAAGATAACCGCATCTACGCGGTTTCTAAAAAGCACTTCGGAATCATCAACTACAAACATTTTAATGGTATTGATATTAAATCCTGCGGAAGAAAACAATGCGTTAATTCTGTTTGGAGTTCCGATAAGCACGTCTAAACCTAAAGAAATTATGTTTTTGTCGTAGTCAATATCGCCTTTATCGTGAACACCTAAAATACTTAAATCGGTGTAGGTTCCAAGTTTTAAGAAAAGTTCTTCCATTTCGAGTACTTTTTCTTTATTCTCAACAATAATCAAAGCACGGGTGCTTTCGCCCATTGTTTTTTGCAAACGTTGGATGACGTTCAAAACAATTGTAGTTGTTTTTCCTGTTCCTATTGGAGATTGAATTACAGCATCGGCACCACTTTTTATGGCAGAGAACGTTTCTTGTTGCATTTCATTAGCCTCAATTAAATCAAATTCAATTAGTGCTTGTTGCAGATCGGGGTTTATTTTTTTTAATTGCATTTTTTTGGTTCTAGGTTCTGGGTTCTAGGTTTTGGGTTCTAGGTTTATGGAAACCTTTTCAACTTACAACTTACAACCCACAACCAATATTATTTACTCGCAAACAACTTTACATCTAGTTCTGAAATTTCGCTTCCACCTAGAATTATCAAGCGTTCAACTACGTTTCTTAATTCGCGGATGTTACCCGTCCAGTCGTATTCTTGAAGTAATTTAATGGCTTCTTTAGAGAATATTTTGGTGGCATTTCCTTGTTCTTCTGCTATTTTTACGGCAAAATGTTCAAGC
>CANGCT010000033.1 GCA_947452415.1 Flavobacteriaceae bacterium | reverse complement strand
TCTTTCTTGGTCAAGAATTAATCACCCAAGTGAAGTTCTTGAATTGGATCAAAAATTAAACGTAGTTATTCTTGATTTTGATGATGAGAAAACAAGAATCCAATTAGGTTTAAAACAATTAAACGCTCACCCATGGGATGCACTTGGTGCGGAACTTAAAGTAGGTGACAAAGTGAAAGGTAAAGTAGTAGTTATTGCTGATTACGGTGCTTTCATTGAAGTTGCTGAAGGTGTTGAAGGTTTAATTCACGTTTCTGAAATGTCATGGTCTACGCATTTACGTAGTGCTCAAGATTTCGTTAAAGTTGGAGATGTAGTGGAAGCTGTTATCTTAACTTTAGACAGAGATGAAAGAAAAATGTCTTTAGGTATTAAACAATTATCGCAAGATCCTTGGACTGATATTACAGCTAAATATCCTGTAGGTTCTAAACATACTGGTATAGTTAGAAACTTTACTAATTTTGGTATTTTCGTTGAATTAGAAGAAGGCATTGATGGTTTGGTTTATATCTCTGATTTATCTTGGACTAAAAAAATCAAACATCCATCAGAATTTGTTAATGTAGGCGACAAACTAGATGTAGTAGTATTAGAATTAGATGTTGATGGACGTAAATTATCTTTAGGTCATAAACAAACTACTGCTAATCCTTGGGATAAACATGAAGCTGCTTTTGCTGTTGGAACTATCCACAACGGAACAATCGCTGAAATTGTTGACAAAGGTGCTACTGTAGATTTCGGAGAAGATGTAGTTGCATTTATTCCAACGCGTCACTTAGAAAAAGAAGACGGTAAAAAATTGAAAAAAGGTGATGTAGCTGATTTCAAAGTTATCGAATTCAATAAAGAATTCAAAAGAGTTGTTGCATCTCATACAGCTATCTTTAGAGAAGAAGAAGAGAAAAATTTGAAAGCTGTTGCTGAATCTGTTTCTTCTAACAACAATTCATCGTCAGCTTCTACTTTAGGAGATAACAATGATATTCTTGCTGAATTGAAAGCTAAAATGGAAAAAGGAGGAAACTAATTCTCTTATTCTTATAAATACTTAAAGCGCTACATTTATGTAGCGCTTTTTTTTAGTAAAATTGTTCCTTTTTTTATGTAAAAAAATATTGATAACTATATTAATGGTTAAATTTATAATATCTAAAGCGCTATATTTACAAATTGAAAAAATAATATTTTAATTAAGAAATTTCAACAAATAGTTGTAATGATTTGGATTAAATAATTGCTTGAAAGCCATGATTGTTATGGTGATATTTTAGGTTTTATATCCTGAAATGGTAATGAAGATATTTGTTGGGTAAGATTTAGTTAGAAAATAGAGAAAAGTGGAGAGATTAAAAATGATATAAAAGTTTATATTCTATTTTCTAATATCAATTTCCTTAAAAAATAAATAAATGAGTAAAGTAGTTTTAATAACCGGTGCTTCCTCAGGAATAGGTAAATCTATTGGTGAATTTTTGCACAACAAAGGTTTTACCGTTTATGGTACTAGTAGAAATCCAGAGCGTATTACTAATTCCGTTTTTCCGTTACTTTCATTAGATGTTCGCAATAAAGAAAGCATCCAAAAAGCAGTATCCGAAGTAATCCATAAATCCGGTAGGGTAGATGTGGTGATTAATAATGCAGGGGTTGGAATTACGGGTCCAATAGAAGAAATTCCAACAGAGGAAATTAAAAATAATTTCGAAACCAACCTTTTTGGCCCAATCGAAGTAATGAAAGCCATTTTGCCTGCTATGCGTTCGCAAAATTCGGGTTTGATTATCAATATTACCTCTATTGCGGGCTATATGGGATTGCCCTATCGTGGAATTTACTCTGCCTCTAAGGGCGCTTTAGAACTTATTACCGAGGCCTTACGAATGGAAGTAAAAAACTTCGGAATTCACATTACCAACGTTGCTCCAGGTGATTTTGCTACTAACATAGCGGCTGGAAGATTTCACGCTCCTTTGTTAAAAGGATCTGCTTATGAAGTCCCTTACAGAACTACTCTTAGCATGATGAACGAACATGTAGATAGTGGAAGTAATCCCAACGAAATGGCAGATGCTATTTATAAAATTATCCAAACTCCAAATCCAAAAGGACATTACAAAATTGGTGCTTTCATGCAAAAATTCTCTATAGTATTAAAACGTATTTTACCCGATAAAGTCTATGAAAAAATGCTTATGAATCATTATAAAATTTAAAATATCAAAAATCAATTGTAAAAATTAATATGAATTTCAAATATCAATTTTATATTGTCGTTGATTTTTGAAATTGATATTGATTTTTGTCTTTGAAATTCGTAATTTCGCCACTATATAAATTAACACAACTTTTTTAACTTACAAACTATGAAATTTTTTATAGACACCGCTAATCTAAACGATATTAAAGAAGCACAATCTCTTGGAGTCTTAGATGGTGTCACCACCAATCCTTCCTTGATGGCTAAAGAAGGAATTACTGGAAAAAACAATATACTTAAGCACTACGTAGATATTTGCAACATTGTAGATGGAGAAGTAAGTGCCGAAGTCAACGCTGTTGATTACGAAGGAATGGTTAAAGAAGGCGAAGAATTAGCCGATTTACATGACCAAATTGTTGTTAAATTGCCAATGACTAAAGAAGGAATCAAAGCCTGTAAATACTTTTCCGATAAAGGGATAAAAACCAACGTAACACTTGTTTTCTCAGCAGGTCAAGCGTTATTAGCTGCCAAAGCCGGTGCTACTTTTGTATCGCCATTCATAGGTAGATTAGATGATGTTTCTACTGATGGGTTGAACTTGATTCAAGAAATCAGAGAAATATATGACAACTATGGTTACGAAACCCAAATCCTTGCTGCATCTGTGCGCCATACCATGCATATAGTAAACTGTGCTAAAATTGGAGCTGATGTCATGACAGGGCCATTATCTGCAATTTTAGGGCTGTTAAAACACCCATTAACCGATATTGGTTTGGCACAATTCATTGCAGATTTTGAAAAAGGAAACAAATAGTTGTCCAAATATATTAAGTAATAAAAATGGATATAATGGAAGCTCTTTTAATTATTTAGAAAAAGTTAAATGTGATAAAAAGCTTATAGAATAAAGCTGCTGAATATAGCTTCAAAATAATTACTCTGCCAATTTATCTAAAGCATATAGAATCAAAGTATCTACAGCTTTATAAGGGTCTTCGCTGAAAGAACCCGTTGCGCGATTGGCGATGATGGCATTTAGCGATAAACATTGGTGACCAAGGAGTTTTCCGAGGCCATAAATAGCGGCAGTTTCCATTTCAAGATTGGTCATTTTTATTCCGTCGAATTCAAATTTATCCATCTTGTTGTTAAGTTCTGGATCTTGAATTGGCATGCGCAATACGCGACCTTGTGGGCCATAAAATCCGCCTGCAGTTCCTGTAAATCCTTTAAAAATGGTATCGCTTTCCAATCGTTTTTCAAGAATTCCACTTCCTTTTATTACATACGGACGACCTTTTCGCATATCCCAATCGGTTTGTTTGATGAAGGCATCTTCCATTGCAGTTTCGGAAATTTCGTCAATACAATAGGAGCGCAGCATGTTGTCTAAACCCAATCCGTATAGACTCATTACGATGCTATCGCAAGGCACGTCGGCTTGTAAGGAACCAGAAGTTCCAAAACGGACAATGTTAAGTGAGGTCAATTCTTCTTTGACTTCACGTGTTTCTAAATTGATATTTACCAAAGCATCTAATTCGTTCATCACAATATCAATGTTATCAGGGCCAATACCTGTAGATATTACGGTAATTCTTTTGCCTTTGTAAATCCCTGTTTGGGTTTTGAATTCACGTTTTTGTTGCGAAAATTCGATGCTGGAGAAATGTTTGGTGATTTTCTCCACCCGATTTTGATCTCCTACAAAGATAATGTCTTTGGCGATGTGTTCTGGCTTAAGGTTTAAGTGGTAAACACTACCGTCTGGGTTTAATATTAATTCGGAAGATGCTATCATAAAATTGTTCTTTGCTATAAGTTGTGAGTTCGTCCCTCTTATTTTGTACTTCGCACCTTTAGTTATCCGCCAACTCGTTTGGTTTTAAATCCTTTATCTTGAAGGATTTTCATTATTTTGTCGCGGTAATCGCCTTGAATGATAATAGCGCCGTCTTTGAAACTTCC
The DNA here is from genome assembly GCA_947452415.1 of Flavobacteriaceae bacterium. Lineage (GTDB taxonomy): Bacteria > Bacteroidota > Bacteroidia > Flavobacteriales > Flavobacteriaceae > Flavobacterium. Next base: position 23,752 of record CANGCT010000033.1, on the reverse strand, counting down.
GCCAACACTCAATTTAGTTTTTATTTCTTTTGCTAAGATTTTGAAATCTTCTTCTTCACCTTCATAACCTTCGATAAGAGTGGTTGGCTTGCCTTTTCTCTTTTCAAATTTACAAATCATAGGCTCTTTTTGAACCAATAACTCGTGTGTTTTTTCCTCTATTGCTTCGGTCTCGTTAGAAATCTCATGGTTGGGAAATAGTTTTTTTAGTTGGTCTTGTATGTCCATATTTTTCAAGCGTATGAAACGGATTCGCTATAGCGAAACGCGGATTAAAACGGATTTTTTGTTCTTCTTTTCTATTTTTTTTCTAGTTTGTTAGAAACTTAATTTTGTTGCTATCAAATATCCATATTAGCACGCGGATTAAACGGATTCGCTAAAGCGAAACGCGGATTAAAACGGATTTTTGTTTGTTTTTCTTTTGTTTTCAAATATTTTTCTTCGGAATTCAGGTTTTTCACCAAAATTCAGTAGTAAACCAACTTCGCAATCGGTTCCTCTTAAGTAATTTAATAATTGGTTTTCAAATTGTTCGACTATAAATTCGACTGCTTTTAATTCTAAAATTATTCTATCTTCTACAATTAAATCATCGTAATAGTCACCAACTACATTTCCTCTATAGTAAACTTTGATTTTCTTTTGCGGAACTACCTCTAAACCTTTATTTTTTAATTCAATATATAATGCATTTTGATATACTCTTTCCAGAAAACCATAACCCAATTCGTTATAAACTTCATAAAAAGTTTTCAAAATAACATCTGTCAAATCTCTATGCAATAATTCCATAAAAAATCTTCTTTAAATCAGTATTCCAGTTAATAAAACACTTTAAATATAAAGAAAATAAATTAAAAAATCCGTTTTTATCCGCGTTTTTTTACGAAGTAAAATCCGTTTCATCCGCGTGCCAAAAAAAAGATAGTTTATTTCTTAATCAACCCCAATTCCACCAATCTTTCATTCAAATAATCTCCCGCAGTGATATTTTCAAATTTCTTCGGATTATTCTCATCAATACACAATTCCAAACAATCCAATTTCATGTCACTCACTGGATGCATAAAAAACGGAATAGAATATCGAGAAGTATTCCACAACTCTCTTGGTGGATTTACCACTTGGTGAATAGTTGATTTTAATTTATTGTTGGTATGACGCGACAACATATCGCCCACATTAATCATCAATTCGTCAGGTTGCGCCATGGCATCTAGCCATTCGCCTGAATGATTTTGCACTTGCAAACCTTTTCCTTGCGCACCCATTAAAAGCGTAATCAAGTTGATGTCGCCATGAGCGGCAGCTCGTACAGCGCCATCTTTAGGTTCATCGGTGATAGGTGGATAGTGAATAGGGCGTAAAATACTGTTACCCTCTTTGATGTAATTATCAAAATAGAATTCATCCAAACCTATATAAATTGCCAAAGCTCTCAGTACATAAATTCCTGTTTTTTCTAGTTTTTCGTAGGCTTCTTTGCCAGTTGCATTAAAGTTGGCTAATTCATTTACGGTAACATTGTCTGGGTATTCGCTAGCATATTTAGAATCTTTTTCTAAATACTGCCCAAAATGCCAAAACTCTTTTAAATCCCCGGCCGAACGGCCTTTAGCATGTTCTTTTCCAAAAGAAATATAGCCACGTTGCCCGCCAATGCCAGGAATTTCATATTTAGCTTTGGTTTCTAATGGCAAGCTGAAGAAATTTCTCACTTCCGAATATAAATTCTCTACTAATTCATCATCTAAAAAATGACCTTTTAACGCTACGAAGCCAATATCTTCATAGGCTCTTCCGATTTCATTTACAAACTTTTGTTTACGTGTCGGATCTTCCGACAGGAAATCACGTAAGTCAACACTTGGAATTTGTTGCATACTAAACCTTTTTTAATTTAAATTTTAAATCGGAAAAAAATCCAATTCTTACTACAAATGTAAGCAATTCTAGAAAATTCACTCGTTAAAAAACTATCATTTTATTTATTACTTATTTTTGTTTTTAGAAGCTATTCCGGCTATCCGTTGCAATCTTTTGTTTTTTAAAGAAAAAAACAAAAGGATTTCCACTTCTATCCGGGCTAAGCTTATCTGTAATCTTCCGTATTTCAGGTAAAGATTGAGATAATTTGTCAATTCCGTATTTAAAAGATAAAAACACCAATAAATCTATAAAAACCGTAACCTTCTTCTATTGTTTTTTTATATTTTTGTTGCGTTAAAAACAAACACCATGAACTTCGACAGAAAAGACATATCCAATAATCAATTATTAGATTTATATAAAAGACTATTAAAACCAAGACTCATAGAAGAAAAAATGTTGATTCTTCTTCGTCAAGGTAAAGTCTCTAAATGGTTTTCTGGTATTGGGCAAGAAGCTATTTCTGTTGGAATTACCTCCGCTTTAGATAAAGACGAATACATTCTGCCAATGCACCGCAACCTTGGTGTTTTTACTGGTCGTGACATTCCTTTGCACCGATTATTCTCACAATGGCAAGGAAAAGCAACTGGTTTTACTAAAGGGCGCGATAGAAGTTTTCATTTCGGAACTCAAGAGTTTAAAATCATCGGAATGATTTCACATTTAGGCCCGCAATTAGGTGTTGCCGACGGAATTGCATTAGCCAATAAACTAAAGAAAAACGGAAAAGTAACCGCAGTTTTTACCGGAGAAGGAGCAACTAGTGAAGGAGATTTTCACGAAGCTTTGAATATTGCAGCTGTTTGGGATCTTCCGGTTTTGTTTGTGATAGAAAATAATGGTTACGGACTTTCAACCCCAACCAACGAGCAATACCGCTGCGAAAATCTTTCCGATAAAGGAGTAGGGTATGGCATGGAAAGCCACATTATTGATGGAAATAACATCATAGAGGTTTACACTAAAATAGCCGAGCTAAAAGCTTCATTAGCCAAAACTCCAAGACCCGTTTTATTAGAGTTTAAAACCTTTAGAATGCGTGGTCACGAAGAAGCTAGCGGAACCAAATACGTACCACAAGAATTAATGGATATGTGGTCTATTAAAGATCCAATTGCAAATTATAAAGAATATTTACTTTCTATTAGTGTTCTTTCAGAAGAAATGGATTCCGAATTTAAAGCCGCAATTAAAGCAGAAATTGATGAACATTGGGCAATTACGCAAGCCGAACCAGACATTATTGCTGATTTAAGCGAAGAGTTAAATGATGTTTACAAAACCTATAAATTTGAGGAAGTTAACCCTTCTGAAGAAGTAGAAAATATCCGCGTAGTGGATGCAATATCCCATGCCTTAAAACAATCTATGGAACGCCATGATAATTTGGTTATCATGGGACAAGATATTGCCGAATACGGTGGTGCATTTAAAATCACAGATGGTTTTGTTGCGCAATTCGGAAAAGAGCGAGTTCGTAATACGCCAATTTGTGAAAGTGCTGTCGTTTCTGCAGGAATGGGATTATCCATAAACGGACATAAGGCTGTAGTTGAAATGCAATTTGCTGATTTTGTATCTACAGGGTTTAATCCAATAGTAAATTTATTAGCAAAACAACATTACCGCTGGAATGAAAAAGCAGATGTTGTAGTGCGTATGCCTTGCGGTGGAGGAACCCAAGCGGGGCCTTTTCATTCGCAAACTAACGAGGCTTGGTTTACTAAAACTCCAGGTTTAAAAGTAGTTTATCCAGCTTTTCCTTATGATATAAAAGGTTTATTGAATACTGCTATTAACGACCCAAATCCAGTGTTGTTTTTTGAGCATAAACAATTATATCGATCTGTTTATCAAGACGTACCTAAAGATTATTATACCCTTCCTCTCGGAAAAGCAGCTTTACTTAAAGAAGGAGCAGAGGTTACTATTATTTCCTTTGGTGCAGGAGTGCATTGGGCATTAGAAACTTTATCTAAAAATCCAGATATTAATGCCGATTTATTGGATTTAAGAACGCTACAACCATTAGATACAGAAGCCATTTTTGCCTCCGTTAATAAAACTGGAAAATGTATTATTTTACAAGAAGACACTTTATTTGGTGGTATTTCTAGTGATATTTCGGCTATGATAATGGAAAACTGTTTTGAATATTTGGATGCTCCAGTACGAAGAGTAGGAAGTATAGAAAGCCCAATTCCGTTTGTTAAATCCCTTGAAGATCAATTCCTACCCAAAGTTAGATTTGAAACCGAATTGAAAGAATTGTTGGCTTATTAATTCATTGCAATCATAGAGATTTCAACATTTACTCCTTTTGGCAAGCCTGCAACTTGAACAGTTTCTCTAGCAGGTGCAGTTTTTTCGTCAAAATAACTTCCATATACTGAATTTATTCTAGCAAAATCATTCATATCCATAATATAAATTGTTGACTTTACTACATTTTCAAAGGTCATTCCAGCAGCTTCTAGAACGGCTTTCATATTTTGCATAACTTGGTTGGTTTCTGCTTCAATAGTATCGATTACTAATTCCATTGTTTCTGGATTTAGTGCTATTTGTCCCGAAGTATATAAGGTGTTTCCAACTAATACTGCTTGATTGTATGGACCAATTGGAGCAGGTGCTTTGTCAGTAATAATGATTTTTTTCATAAATTTTATTTTAATATTCTATCGGCTTGGGTTCGTTTATCCCATTTAATATCTTTAAGTACACTTGCTTTAATTCCGATAAAGAATCCCCAATAGGATTGTCCAAAAGGAGACCAGTTAAAGCTCATATTCCAACTTAATAAATCTCGGTTTAAACGAATTTGTGTGAATGTTACCCCTTTTCGTACAAAGTCATATCCGGTGGAAACTCCAACTTTCCACTTTGGCGTTAAATCAGTATTAGCCGAAATCATTACCGAATTGCTTGATATTTTCCTTTCATTTGTGTTATTAGAATAGGTAATTGAATAAGCAAAGGTCATGTCCCAAGGGATTTTAGCATTATAAAATCCTGTGAAACCATCTTTGTCTTCGTCTTTTTTAGCAAATTGACTATCTCTATTGTCGTTTAATTCAGTATTAGAACCGAATAAATCATCTTCTCGGCCTCCATTTTTAGAGCCTTGTATATTCTTCTTGGTCTTGTCTTCTTTAGAACTTGAAACCGAATAGTTAATTGTCATATTTGCACTGGTCATTCTAAACAAACTTCCACCATCATCAATGTTAAATGTATTAATTCGGGTTTTATTATCTTTACCTAAAGCATAAGGATCCAATGTTGTAGCAAAATTGATGTTCATTTTTTGTTTAAACAAAGTAGTTCCGCCACTTAATCGCATTGGAGCCCATCTAAGGGAATCTGCAGAAACATCATAGCTGGTTGATAGGTTTAAATTATTTAACAACATTATTTTTTTAGGTTCTGTTTTAGTAGTGTCGCGGTCTCTCACTTTTGCTTCAAAAGTATTACTTAAACTAAATCCCATATTATTAGAATAGGCTTTTCCTGGAGCCCCATAAATTCCAGTTTCAAAACGTGTGTATTGTGCTGTTTTTCCACTAGCATCCATAGCATAAGTATCATAATACTTATCAAAACTTGGAGTATAAGTATGTGAAACGGATGGGTGCATCACATGACGAATGGATTGAATTTTGTTGTTTTTTCCAAAATTAAACGTTCCATAAATTGTTGTAGTAAGACTATTTGAAAAGGAGTAAGTTCGATAAGAATCAAAACCATTTAAGTTTGTAGTAACTATAGAACCTGTAGGAAGAAGTGGCGGCAAAGACGATGTTACAAAATCTTTACGAATGGTATTTAATGTCCAAACTTCATTATAATTTATAGATGTTGAAGCGCTAAAATATTTAAAAAGCTTAAAATTTGTGCTCAACGGAATGCTGTGTTGAAAACCTACTTTTGCAGCAGAAAACATTTCTTTTTTAAAGAAAAATTCATCCGTAGTAAGTATTTGATTTTCTCCTCTTAAATTATATTGTAAATTGATATTTTTTATAAATCCTTTCTTAATACCATCTTTTCCAACAAAAGGGTAGATTCTATCTACACTAGCTTGCAATGAAGGTAAAGTCATATTAATTGCCTTTGTTTGGGTATTTTGAGAATGTGTTGCCGACAATGAAAAATTAACTTGAGGAATAGTATTAATTGTTTTTGAATAGGAAACCGATGAACTAAGTGTATTGTTTAATGTAGAACCAATATTTGCAAGGTTCATAGATTGCTGAAAATATTGACTACTTCCTAAATTCACCGAAGCAGAAAATCGAGAATTCGGGTTGGATTTAGAATCTTTTGTATGAGACCATTGTATATTGTAAATTTTACTTTTAGCATAATCAGGATAACCACGTTCACTAGTGATTAGGTTTTCAAAACGGATGTTAACCCTTCCGTTATACTTATATTTATTAGCATAACTCGATTCAAATCTTGTGGCGTAACTTCCATTAGTATAATAATCGCCTAAAATTGCTAAGTCATATTTATCACTTAAAGCAAAATAATATCCACCATTTTGTAAGGCATATCCTCGAGCATTGTTTTGTCCAAAACTTGGAGGAATAATTCCGGAATGATTATTTTCGGTAATAGGAAAAAATGCAAAAGGCAATGCTAATGGAGTAGGAACATTTTCAATCCATAAATTAGTGGTTCCTATAACTACTTTTTTGCCAGGAACAAATTTCATTTTGTTTACTAAAAAATAATATTCAGGATCTTCAATATCTTTTGCGGTTGTTAATCGTGCACCTTTCATAAAGTAAACAGAATCATTTTCTTTCTTTGAAAGTTTGGCTTTAATATTTAATTCTTGTTGTGTAGTTCTAGAATTCCAAATTAATGCTTTTTTAGTTTTAAAATTAAACCGTATGGAATCGGGTTCAATAACATTAGTGCCTTGTTTAAAATTTGGTAATTGTCTGTAATTTCCAACAGAATCTTTTAATCTACCAGCATAAACTTCATTTTTTGAATAGTCAAAAACGATGATTCCTGCTTTTAAATGATAATCTAAATAGTTTAATTCTGCTTCATCATATAGAGTTATGAGTTTTTTCTTTTGATCAAACTTTGCATATTTTTTTGCTCTATATTTAACCTTGCCCTCTAATACCGATTTGAATTTTTTGATAGTATCGACCTTAATAGTATCATTTTTTTTTACTATTTCTTCCTCTTTTGAAGGAATGATTTTAGCGCCTTTTTTAGGGGTAATCATTTGGTTTTTAGTAAGAAATGATTTGGTTTTTTTGATTGTTTCTTGACCAAATAGACTAGAACTTCCTATTGTTAGGAAATATGCTAATAAAACGATATAAAATAAGTTTGTACGCAAAGGTTTAAATGCTATTTTTGTAAAATATGGCTTGATTTTTGACAAGCCAAACTTACATATAAATTTTGGTCAAAAATAGAGAAATAATAATTTTATAACCTTGCAGTTTTAATTAAAATTAACTTTTATAACAATGATTAACATAAATTCCCTAAAACAAAGCCTCACTATCCTACTAGTTTTATTTTCTACCACCCTTTTTGCTCAATCTAAATTCAAGGTTACTTTGGATGCAGGTCATGGAGCACATGATTTTGGTGCGGTTTATAATGGGCACATAGAAAAAAATATTAATTTAGGTATTACTCTAAAAGTGGGAAAGATTTTAGAGAAAAATTCCAGCATGGATGTTATATATACAAGAAAGACCGATGTATTTATTGATTTGATAGAAAGAGCGAATATAGCTAATAGGGCAGATGCCAATATTTTTGTTTCTATTCATTGCAATGCAAATAAAAATACTGTTGCCGATGGAACCGAAACCTATGTAATGGGTATGTCTAAAAATGCTTCCAATCTAGAAGCTGCAAAACGAGAAAACTCGGTAGTAACTTTAGAGAAAGACTACAAACAAAAATACCAAGGGTTTGATCCTAACAAACCAGAAACCATGTTGGGTATGACTATCATGCAGGAAGAATTTATTGAAAACAGTATTGCACTTGCAGGAAAAATTCAAGATCGATTTGTTCAAGATTTAGGTAAAAAAAGTAGAGGAGGCGGAGTAAAACAAGCTCCTTATATGGTTTTACATAAAGCCTATATGCCCAGAGTTTTAATAGAAAATGGTTTTATTTCTAATCCTGTAGAAGGAGCCAAGTTAGATTCAGAAGAAGGGCAACAAGAGATTGCAGAAGCCATTGCGCAAGCCATTGTTAGTTATAAAAAAGATTTATTTGATGGTAATTCTAATGATACTCCAATGGAAAAACCTTCTGAGAGAATTGAAGATAAGCCTATTAAAGCAACCCCAGAAGTTAAAAAAACGGATACCATTTCAAAGAAAAAAGAGACTAAAGTTATTGATAAAAAATCTGAAAAAGGAATTGTATTTAAAATTCAAATTTCTGCAAGTCCTACCAAATTAGAATTGACGCCAAGCAATTTTAAAGGATTGAAAAATATTACAAGTAGTCATTCCTCTTTATATAAATATATGTACGGGGAAACATCAAATTATGAAGAAGCAAAAAGATTATTGAAGGAAGCAACTGCAAAAGGGTATGAATCTGCTTTTATTATTGCATTTAAAGACGGGAAAAGTATCGATATGAAAGATGCTATCAAATAATACATTATTTTTGCACCATTAAAAACCACCATTTTGAAATTATCTAAAGAAATTAAAACTGCCGTATTAGTATTAGCATCCATTGCACTATTCATTTGGGGCTATAGTTTTTTAAAAGGCAAAGATTTATTAACTAATTATAAAAATTTATATGCTAAATATGATAATGTAGAAGGGCTAGCTATTGCTTCTCCTGTTACCATTAGCGGAATGATTGTAGGGAAAGTAAGTAAAATTACAATAGACAACAATACAGGGAAAGTTACTGTTGAAATTCAAATAAAATCGGATTTTCCTTTGAAAAAAAAGAGCATTGCCGAAATATATGCTCCAAGTCCTATTGGAGGAAAACAAATTGCAATTCTACCTAGCAATGATGGTGCAATAGCAGTTTCTGGAGATACTTTAATTTCTTCTAGTAAATTAGGATTAACAGATGAAGTCGCGAAACAGATAGTTCCTTTAAAAGATAAAATATCCAAATTGTTAGACAATGCCAATGTCATGTTAGAAAACGTGAACCAAGTATTGGATGCTAAGACTAAAGAAAATCTTAAAAATAGTCTTGCTAATTTAAATGAAACTATTGCTCAATTTAAAGAAGCATCTACAAAAGTGAATTCTTTATTGGTGGATAATAAATCAAAAATTAACGGAACGATGACCAATATGGAAAAAGCAACTGCTAATTTCTCAAAGGTTTCTGATTCATTGGCTAAAATAAGTATCGGGCCAACCGTTAAAAATCTTCAAAAGACTTTGGAGAATGTAGATAAAATGATGGTCGATATGCAAGCCGGTAAAGGAACAATGGGTAAATTAATGAAAGACGAATCGTTATACAATAACTTCAATAAAACTTCCAAAGAATTAGAATTGTTATTACAAGATTTACGATTAAATCCTACTCGTTATGTAAATGTTTCCCTTTTCGGAAAGAAAAATAAACCCTACACAACTCCGGTTAACGACACTATAAAAAAGAAATAACTATGTATATAATAAAATATTTAGAGTCTATATTCTTTGCAATTTTATTACTTGCAGGTTTTGGATATTTTACAATAAATGTAAAAAAAATCATCCGAAACATTAAATTGGGGAAAGAGATTGATCGTTCAAATAATCCTTCGACACGGTGGAAAAACATGGCGATGATTGCGTTAGGACAATCCAAAATGGTGAAACGACCTGTTGCAGGATTACTACATATAATTGTTTATGCAGGCTTTATTATCATTAACTTAGAGTTATTAGAAATAATTATTGATGGACTTTTCGGTACCCATAGAGTTTTTTCTTTTATGGGAGGTTTTTATAATTTCCTAATTGGTTCTTTTGAAATTTTAGCACTGCTAGTTTTAGTTGCAGTTTTAGTTTTCTGGACGCGAAGAAATATCATTAAATTAAAAAGATTCATAAGCCCAGATTTGAATGGTAGTCCTAAAAAAGATGCCAATATCATTCTGTATTTTGAAGTAGTATTGATGTCGTTGTTCTTGTTAATGAACGCTTCCGATTTTTGGTTACAGCAAGCTGGTGTAAATCATTTTACTTCTGTTGGTTCGTTTCCTGTGAGTCATTTTATTGCGCCCTTTTTTAACGGAATGAATGAAAGTACCGTTATGATGTTAGAAAAAACATTTTGGTGGTTGCACATAATCGGGATTTTGATTTTTATGAATTATTTATATTTTTCAAAACATTTGCATATTTTACTTGCATTCCCTAATACGTATTATGCCGATCTAAACGCAAAAGGTAAACTAGATAATCTACAAAGTGTAACCAATGAAGTGAAATTAATGATGGATCCAAACGCTGATCCTTTTGCTGCTCCACCTGCAGATGCTTCTGCAGTTCCTAGCAAGTTTGGGGCTTCTGATGTTATGGATTTGAACTGGATACAATTGTTAAATGCCTATACCTGTACCGAATGTGGCAGATGTACTTCGGCTTGTCCAGCAAATCAAACGGGTAAAAAATTATCTCCACGAAAAATAATGATGGATACCCGAGACCGTTTGGAAGAAGTGGGAAGAAATATCGATAAAAATAAAGGAGTTTTCATTCCAGATAATGTCTCTTTATTGAACAATTACATTACCACGGAAGAGCTTTGGGCTTGCACCTCGTGTAACGCTTGTGTGGAAGAATGTCCTGTAAATATTAGTCCGTTGTCCATAATAATCGACATGCGCCGTTATTTAGTAATGGAACAAAGTGCGGCACCACAATCGCTTAATGCCATGATGGCAAATATTGAAAACAACGGTGCCCCATGGCAGTACAACCAAATGGATAGATTGAACTGGAAGGAAGAATAGAAAAATAATATAACAATTTCCCATTTGTGAGGCTTGGGATTTTGTTGCAATGAATGTGAATTACTTAACTATATAAATAGAAATGGAAGACCCTAAAAAAACCTTACAAGCAGTAACTGAAAACGGACAACATTTAAGTCCAATTTTACCCGAAGGCGTAAAAAATTATTTAATTGATATTGACGGCACCGTTTGCGATGATATTCCAAACGAAGAACCAGAAAGAATGCTTACCGCAGAAGTGTATCCAGATGCTTTAATTACATTAAATAAATGGTACGATGAAGGACATATTATTTTCTTCTTCACTTCAAGAACCGAAGCGCATCGCGATTATACCGAACGTTGGTTAAAGCAACACGGATTTAAATACCACGGAATATTATTTGGAAAACCACGTGGAGGAAATTACCACTGGATTGACAACCACTTAGTAAAAGCAACTCGTTACAGAGGAAAATTTACCGATTTAATCGAAAAAGAAGTAACCATCGAGGTTTTTGATGATGGACAACATGAATAAAAATTCGATGGTTGTAATTTAAAATATTTAGTAAAAAAACTACTATTCTAAAAATATAACGATCTAAAAATCTAATTAAATGTCAGAAGTATTGAATGTGCCAACCATGGCCGAAATGTTAGCCCAAGGCAAGCAACCCGAAGTTTTATTTTGGGTAGGTTGTGCAGGAAGTTTTGACGATAGAGCCAAACGTATTACCAAAGCATTAGTAAAAATTTTAAATCGTGCTAATGTTGAATTTGCAGTTTTAGGGACTGAAGAAAGTTGTACTGGAGACCCTGCAAAACGGGCTGGGAATGAATTTCTTTTTCAAATGCAAGCCATGATGAATATTGAAGTTCTCAATGCTTACGAAGCTAAGAAAATTGTTACAGCTTGTCCGCATTGTTTTAATACTTTAAAAAATGAGTATCCCGAATTAGGCGGTAAATATGAAGTAGTTCACCATACCGAATTTTTGAAATCACTTTTAGATGCTGGAAGATTAACCATTGAAGGAGGTCAATTTAAAGGAAAACGTATTACTTTTCATGACCCTTGTTATCTCGGAAGAGCCAATAATATATATGAAGCTCCAAGGGTATTAATTGAGAAATTGGATGCAGAATTGGTAGAAATGAAACGTTCTAAAGCTAATGGTTTATGTTGTGGAGCTGGTGGCGCACAAATGTTTAAAGATGCTGAAAAAGGGAACAAAGAAGTTAATGTTGAACGCACCGAAGATGCTTTAGAAACTAAAACGGAAATTATTGCAACAGGGTGTCCGTTTTGCAATACCATGATGACTGATGGCGTTAAAGTTAAAGAAAGCGAAGCACAGGTAAAAGTTTTGGATATAGCCGAATTGATTGCCAACGCTCAAGATTTATAATAATTATATTATTTGATATTTAATATCTAAAAAATACTATGTACGTACAATTTGAAAATTTACCCGATGAATCCCGAATTTGGATTTACCCCTCTAATAGAAAATTTTCAGAAGAGGAAGTTGCTGAAATAGAAAATGATTTAGGCGAATTTTTAAATAATTGGTCGGCACATGGAAGTCCTCTAGAAGCATCATTTTTAATAAAATACAATCGCTTTATCATTATTGCATTAAACCAAGAAGTGCATCCTGCAACTGGCTGTTCTATAGACTCCTCGGTCGCTTTTATTCAAAATTTAGAACAAAAATATTCGGTAGATTTATTAGATAAAATGAACGTTTCGTTCAAGCAAGGCGAATTTATTACTTATAAAACTTTGTTAGACTTTAAAAAACTTGCAAAAGATAAATCGGTTTCAGAACATACTATTGTATTTAATAATCTCGTTAATACTATAGAAGAATGGAAAGAAAACTGGGAAGTTCCTGCTAATGAAAGCTGGCACAGTCGTTTCTTTTAATCGTTTATCTTATTTATGAAAAAAATAATTCAATTAGCATTCGTACTAATTATCCTTTCTTTTGTTACCAATTGTAGTGTTTCAAGAGCTAAAACTTCTGTTGGCAAACTTGCAAAACCAGAATTCTCTTATGATGATGAAGTCTATGTTCCTATTTTAAAATCCGAAAGAAAAAACTTTTTTAAAGATTCGGAAGCCGAAACAAAATGGGTGGATAGTATTTACGCCCAAATGAATTTTGAAGAAAAAGTTGGTCAACTTTTTATGGTTGCTGCTTATTCTAATAAAGATTCGGTACATGTTAATTATATTGACAAATTAATTAAAGAAAATAAAATAGGCGGATTGATCTTTTTTCAAGGAGGTCCTGGTCGTCAAGCCAATTTAACCAATAGATTTCAAGCAAAGTCTAAAGTGCCATTATTTATAGGTATTGATGCCGAGTGGGGCTTAAGCATGCGATTAGATTCTACTTATAAATACCCATGGAATACAACTTTGGGAGCTATTAGAGATTTAAAATTAATAGAAGAAGTAGGAAAAAACATGGCACAAGAGGCAAAACGAATTGGCGCCCAATTTAATTTTGCTCCTGTAATTGATATCAATACCAATCCTAAAAATCCAATTATCGGCAATCGTTCTTTTGGAGAAGATAAAATGAATGTAACCGATCATGCCGTTGCATTAATGCAGGGAATTCAAAGTCAGGGAGTTTTTTGTACGGGTAAACATTTTCCTGGACATGGCGATACCGCACTTGATTCGCATTATGCTCTTCCATTGGTTTCTTTCTCCAAAGACAGGATAGAAAAAGTAGAATTATATCCTTACAAACGAATGTTTGACGAAGGCTTGGTTTCAGTTATGGTAGCCCATTTGAACATTCCAAGTTTGGAGCCAAGAGAAAATTATCCAACTTCGGTTTCCTACAATGTAGTTACTGATTTGCTTCAAAATGAATTGGGTTTTGAGGGATTAATATTTACTGATGCTTTAAATATGAAAGCTGCTAGTAAGTTTTTAAAACCCGGAGATATTGATTTGGAAGCATTTTTGGCAGGGAATGATATTTTGCTTTTTGCAGAAAATGTACCTTTAGCAGTTCAAAAAATTTCGGAAGCCTACCAAAAAGGATTAATCACCGACGATAGAATTGCAAAATCGGTAAAGAAAATTTTACATTACAAATTCAAAGCGGGTTTAAACCATTATAAATCTATTGATACTAAGAATTTATCTAACGATCTGAATACTACTTTTAAAGATGCCTTACAATACCAATTGTACGAACATGCTACAACGGTTTTGAAAAATAAAGGTAATATTCTTCCTATTAAGAATTTAGATCAAAAGATTGCTTATGTAAAATTGGGCGATGATACCAATTCTTCTTTTGTTACCACTTTAAAAAAATATACTGAAGTTATAGAGGTTTCGGACACCAATTTAGATTCATTAGAAGTAAAACTAAAAGAATATAAAACTGTGATTGTTGGTTATCATAAATCGGATAAAGCCTGGAAAAAACACGATTTTTCGGATATCGAATTAGTATGGCTGCAAGACATTGCTAAGAAAAATAATGTAATTTTAGATGCTTTTACTAAGCCCTATTCCTTATCTTCAATTCCTAATTTTGATGATTTTGAAGGCGTAGTAATGTCCTATCAAAATAGTGATATTTCACAAATAGTTGCAGCCGAACTGCTTTTTGGAGCAATTGAGCCACAAGGAAAATTACCTGTTTCTATTAACGAAGAATTTAAAGACGGCTTTGGTTTAATTACCGAAAAATTAAACCGTCTAGGATTTACAGCACCTGAAAATGTGGGCATGAGCCCGAAGGTATTATCCCAAATTGATGTACTAGCAAAAAAAGCAATTGACGGCAAAATGGCTCCCGGAATTCAAGTGCTAGTAGCACGAAGAGGAAAAGTGATATTTCAAAAATCGTATGGTTATCAAACTTATGAACCTATTACTAAGGTTCAAAATTCTGATTTATACGATATGGCATCCGTTACCAAAATGGTTTCGACTTTGCCAAATGTGATGCAACTTTTTGAACAAGGAAAAGTAAATGTAGATTCTAAATTAGGGGATATGCTTCCAATGTTAAAAGGAAGCAACAAGTACGATATTTCTTTCAAGAATTTACTTTCCCATTATGCAGGTTTACAAGCGTGGATTCCTTTTTATAAAACAACATTAAATGCAGATAAATCGCCATCCGATAAGTATTATAGTTTAAATTCTAAAGAAGGATTTACTACACGAGTTGCTGAGAATTTATACCTTCGAAACGATTACCAAGACAGTATAATGAAGCAAATTGTAGATAGCAAACTATTGGAGAAAAAAGAATATAAATACAGCGATTTTACTTTTATTCTTTTGAAAGAATATCTAGAAAAAACCACTGGAAAGACCTTGGATGTATTGAGTTCTGAAAATTTCTATAAATCGTTAGGGATGAATAATACCACTTACAATCCTTTACATAAATTTGACAAAAGCATAATTGCTCCTACCGAATTAGATACTTATTTCCGTCATACCTTAGTGCAAGGTTATGTTCACGATATGGCAGCTGCAATGCAGGGAGGAGTAGCAGGACATGCAGGTATTTTTTCAAATGCTATGGATATTGCCAAAATGATGCAGATGTATCTTCAAAAAGGAAATTACGGAAACATTCAATATTTTAAACCTTCTACTTTTGATATCTTTAATACTTGTTACTTCTGTACGGAAGGCAATAGAAGAGGTTTAGGATTTGACAAACCCCAATTAGGTAAAGAAGGACCTACTTGTGGTTGTGTTTCTAAATCTAGTTTTGGTCATACAGGTTTCACAGGTACTATGGCTTGGGCAGATCCTGATACTGAAATTGTATACATCTTTTTATCCAATAGAACCTTTCCTGATTCTAATGTGGAAAATAAATTATCTAAAGAAAATATTCGAGAAGACATTCAAAAAGTGATTCAAGAGGCTATTTTAGATAAATAATATTTAGTACCTTAGTACATCTAAAATAAAACCATGAAAATAGCAATTGTTTGTTATCCAACTTTTGGAGGAAGTGGCGTTGTCGCAACCGAATTAGGAATTGAATTGGCCAATCGTGGGCATGAAATTCATTTCATAACCTACAGACAACCAGTACGATTAGCCTTGTTAAATTCGAATGTGCATTACCACGAAGTAAATGTTCCCGAATATCCTTTATTTCATTACCAACCCTACGAATTAGCGCTTTCTAGCAAATTGGTAGATATGGTAAAGTTGTACAAAATAGAATTATTGCATGTGCATTATGCCATACCTCATGCCTATGCAGGATATATGGCAAAGCAAATGCTTAAAGACGAAGGAATTTCTATTCCGATGGTGACAACTCTCCACGGAACGGATATTACATTGGTAGGAAACCATCCTAATTATAAAACGGCAGTAAGTTTTAGCATCAATAAATCGGATGTAGTTACTTCGGTTTCCCAAAGTTTAAAAGATGCTACTTATAAACTATTTAATATTAAGAATGATATACACGTTATTCCTAATTTTATTGAATTAGATAAGCATCGAAATGAATCTTTAATTTCTTGCCAAAGGTCTATTATGGCAAAGACAGAAGAACGAATTGTAACCCACATTAGTAATTTCAGAAAAGTAAAAAGAATTCCCGATGTGATTAAGATTTTTTATAAAATCCAAAAAACGATACCTGCCAAATTGATGATGGTTGGTGATGGACCCGAAAAGGTAAAAGCCGAGCAACTTTGTGAAGAATTAGGGATTTTAGACAAAGTTATTTTCTTTGGAAACAGTAGTGAAATAGACAGCATTCTTTCTTATTCGGACTTGTTTTTATTGCCTTCTGAAACCGAGAGTTTTGGTTTAGCGGCATTAGAAGCTATGGCTTGGAGTGTCCCAGTAATTTCTAGTAATTCTGGTGGTTTACCCGAAGTAAATTTTGATGGAATTTCTGGATATCTAAGCGATGTTGGAAATATAGATGAAATGGCAGGAAATGCAATTAAAATTTTAGGTAATAATGAAATCCTTACAACGTTTAAAATAAATGCTTTGTCCATTGCAAAACAATTTGATATTAAAAATATTTTGCCATTGTATGAATCTATTTATAAAAAAGCTTTAGATAAGTCAAATCAAACCGCTTAAAATCAAATGAAAAAAATAGTAATTTCATCTTTAGTATTTATTTTGTTCTCGTGTGGTTCTACTAAACCACCAATGATTTCCAAAACATTATATGATGTTCTTTTTGGAAGTGATTATGGAGGAGCCTCTTTTCAATTTTATGAAATTATTTCGGAAGAAAAAGAATTTAACATGCTCCTGAAAGATAAAATGATTAAACCGTATGTTAAGAAAGAAGATATTACTACTTGTAATTTCATTTTAGTAAATATTGGAGAAAAACAAAAAAAAGGATATACTATTGAAGTGAAAAGTATTGAAGAATTACCAGATAAAATTGTAGTTTCTATAAAAGAAATAGAACCAAAATACGCTTCTATTGAAGATACAACTAATCCGTGTTTTGTTATAAAAATAAAATCTAAAAAAGTTATTGAAATAAAATAAAAAATACCGATTACAAAATTAGCAATCGGTATTTTTTTGTTGTATTTTAGTATGTAATTAATCGAATTTATATCGAATTCCTAAAGCCAAATCAGAACCAAAATTAGAATCTCTATAGCCTCCAGAACTAAAGTACAACTCTGGTCGTAAATCTAATGATAATTGTATAGGAACTTCATTAAAAGTATATTCAACTCCTATGTCTCCAGTTGCAAAAAGTATTGCACCACTTTCTTTTGGATTAATACTTGTATTACTCCAACTTCCTAAACCAGCACCAACACCAGTGTACCAATTAAAACCATTGTCAATTTCCCAAACCCATTGGTACAATCCCGCTAATTTAAAAGCAGAAATGCTTTTAGTGTTGCGCCACCCTAAATCAAATTCCAATCGGTTGTTGTTAGATAAACCCCTTTGATAAGATATCTCACCACCAAAGCCATCGTTATTTCCTAAACGTAACCCTAAGGCATTTTTCGAAATTTCTTGAGCTTCAGAACTACCAATTAATCCAACTATCATTAAAACAGATAAAATGATTTTTCTCATGATTTTTTATTTAAATTATTTTACAAATAACAACTATATTTAACTACAGAAAGTTATAAACATAACGAAAGTAGTTGCATATTTATTGTTTTTCAAAACTTTATTTGGGGCAGTAAAAGTCTAATTTACATGGTAGGTAGTAATAGATTCTTGTTGTGTTAAAATTCCAGAAGTTGGGATTGTTGATGGAAGATTTAAACTTGAAGCAGCAGCTGGGTTTAAAGCATATTGAATAGTTGTATTGTTATAAATAACGCCAATGTTTTTTGCGTAGTATTGTGTAGATACAATGATATCTTGAGCTGGTAAAACAGTTAAATTAGTAGCAATTCCGCTAATTACAGTAGGGTAAGTCACGGTTAAGTTTAAAACTAATTTTGTTTTTTTTACATTGTTATAAGTTTGTCCGTTAGTGGTATAGGTTGCTAAATACTCATCTGAAACAGATTTAAAAGTATAATTAAAATTTAAAAGATAAGTTTGTATTGTTCTAGAAAAATCACCAGAAAGAGAACTTAATTCTGTTCCAGCGGAAGAATTTTCTTTAAAAATTGTAAAATCATTTAAGTTTAAAGTAATAGGGTCTGAAATTAATGTTGGCAAATTAACAGTTCCTGTTAGTTTTAATCTTGCGCCATCTATTCGAATACTATTATTATGCATTATTGATGAATAAAAACCAGTAGCTTGGCCTACAGGGTCTTGCCCAACACTTTTCATTTTTTTATTAGTTATAGAATTGATTAAAGTGTCATTTGAAACATATAAAGAATCTTTACTTGGCATAATATTTCCATTATATGTTGAAGAAACATCATACTTCCAGAAATTATTTATTTTTAAGGGCATGTAAATAGTAGGAATTCCATCTGTTAAATCTATTTCTTCACTACCATTATTATGGGAACATGAAAAAAATAGAAGTGTGAATAAAGAGGTTAAAATTTGTCTGATTTTCATAGTAATTGATTTTGAATGCGAATATAATTTTTTTTTTGTTAAAAAAAAAATCTTTCAAAGGATAGTACTAAACTATAAAATTCTATTTTTGTGAAAAACAATAAACTATGGCTGGAAATAGCTACGGAACACTTTTTAGAATAACTACTTTCGGAGAGTCTCATGGTGAAGCTTTGGGAGGAATTATTGATGGATGCCCTCCAGGTGTTGAATTAGATTTTAATTTAATTCAAATAGAAATGCAACGAAGAAAACCAGGACAATCTTATATTGTAACTCAAAGAAAAGAAGACGACGAAGTACAATTTCTTTCTGGAATTTTTGAAGGAAAAACCACGGGAACTCCAATAGGATTTATCATTCCTAATACCAATCAAAAATCAGATGATTATTCCCATATAAAAGATACTTATCGCCCTAGTCATGCTGATTATGTTTACGAAAAAAAATACGGCATAAGAGATTATCGCGGTGGAGGAAGAAGTTCTGCTAGAGAAACAGCAAGCCGAGTAGTGGCAGGGGCAGTTGCTAAACAAATACTAAAAGACATTAAAATTAATGCTTTTGTATCGTCTGTAGGAACTATTTTTATTGACAAACCGTATCAAGATTTAGATTTTTCTAAAACAGAAAACAATGCCGTTCGTTGCCCTGATTTGGCTACAGCCGAAAAAATGGAAAACTATATTAAAGAGATTAAAAAACAAGGAGATACCGTTGGAGGAACTATCACTTGTGTGATTCAAAATGTTCCAATTGGACTTGGAGAACCAGTTTTTGATAAACTTCATGCCGAACTAGGAAAGGCAATGCTTTCTATTAATGCTGTAAAAGGATTTGAATACGGAAGCGGTTTTTGTAGTTCTCAGATGAAAGGTAGCGAACATAATGATTTGTATAATTCGGATGGAACTACAAAATCCAACCTTTCTGGAGGAATTCAAGGAGGTATTTCCAACGGAATGGATATTTATTTTAGAGTAGCTTTTAAACCAGTTGCAACATTAATTCAAAAACAAGATGTTCTTACTACTAATAATACAATTATAGAACAACAAGGAAAAGGGCGTCATGATCCTTGCGTAGTTCCAAGAGCCGTGCCAATTGTAGAAGCAATGGCAGCTATCGTTCTAGCCGATTTTTATTTATTAAACAAAATCTACTAATACTAAATGAAAACTCCCGAAACTATCAAGAAATCTATTTTTAGTAATCTTACTTTTCAAATTCTAATAGCAATGTTTTTAGGAGCAGTGTTAGGAATTATTATTCACAAAAATTACATAGCAGATGATGCTAAAAGCTTTAGCGATAAAATAAAAATGTTAGCTACAGTTTTTATTCGATTGGTTCAAATGATAATCGCACCATTAGTTTTTACCACTTTAGTAGTGGGGATAGCTAAATTAGGCGATGTAAAATCGGTAGGACGAATAGGGGGAAAGGCACTGGGATGGTTTTTTTCTGCCTCGTTTATTTCTTTATTAATAGGTCTTTTTTGGGTAAACACGTTACAACCAGGAGTTGGATTACATTTAGGAAAAGTAGATGTTTCTGCTGCTACCGAACTTACTGAAAAAGTAGATGGATTTTCGGCTCAAAACTTTGTTGAGCATATTATTCCGAAAAGCATTATAGAAGCCATGGCTAATAATGAAATACTTCAAATAGTAATTTTTTCTATTTTTTTCGGATTAGCTGCAGCATCTATAGGAGTAAATGCTAAACCTGTTGTAAATGCTTTAGACAAAACGTCGCACATCATTTTGAAAATGGTCAATTACGTAATGAAATTTGCACCAATAGGAGTTTTTGGAGCCATTGCAGGAGTTTTTGCCATTAAAGATGTAAACGATTTGTTAGTTACTTACGCAAAATTTTTCAGTTCTTTCTTGGTAGGAATTGCATCACTTTGGTTATTTTTATTAGTAATTGGATACATTTTCTTAAAAAAACAAATGACCGTTTTATTAAAAAGAATAGTCAGTCCTTTAATAATTGCTTTTGGTACTACAAGCAGTGAAGCCGTATTTCCAAAATTAACCGAAGAATTAGAACGTTTTGGAGTAAAAGATAAAATAGTTTCTTTCATGTTGCCGTTAGGATATTCCTTTAATCTCGACGGAAGCATGATGTACATGACTTTTGCTAGTATTTTCATTGCTCAAGTATATGGAGTTCACCTTGATTTAGGAACTCAAATGACAATGTTATTAGTTTTAATGCTTACCAGCAAAGGTATTGCAGGAGTGCCAAGAGCAAGTTTAGTTGTCGTGGCGGCGACCTGTGGAATGTTTAAAATACCCATTGAAGGGATTGCATTAATACTGCCAATTGACCATTTTTGTGATATGTTTAGAAGCGCTACTAATGTCTTAGGAAATGCCTTAGCAACTTCTGTTGTAGGTAAATGGGAAAAAGATAGTTAAATATTTTTGTAAAAATGAAATTAAAGCTATATTTTTGAAAAAATTTAACCTAAACTTAAACTTATAATTATGAAAAAACTATTACTTTTATTATCTCTTTGTGCTTTCAATGGAATTTTTGCACAAGATATTGCTTTTACTGAGGATTGTACTGCTTTGACAGTAGGAAATATTGGTACTGATCCTACAGGTATAACAGCAGGACAACATGGATGGTTGTCAGCTGGAACTGCTGGTTCTTCTCCTGTTGCTTCAAATGCAAATTTTCAAGTTGTAAATGCTGGAGGAACAAATGGAAATGTTATTCAAATTAACGGTTCATCTACAGCAACAACTTCAACACAACAACAGTCAAGATATATTTGGCAAGATATCACTAATAGCTGGGCAAATAGAACTTCTGGGAATGATATTATTGAAATAGAATTTGATTTGTTTTCTGGACCTCCAACTTCTTCTTTAAGTACTTTTAGAAATTATGTTATTGATGCAAATGGTTTTGCAGTTGCAGGTTTTCTGTTTGCTCCAGGACCTTTTACTTATACTCCTTCAGGAGGAACCGCTACAACAGCAACTAAAACTTTAAGAGGTTGGTCATATTCACTTCCAACTGGAACTACAACTCCAGGTAATTACACTTATGCTTTAGGAACTACTGCAGCACCAGATTTAATTTTAGCTGATAATACTTGGTATAGAATTGGAGTTGCTTATGACTATAATACAGGTGATGTTACTTGGAAAGAAGCTACAGGTTTATTTTATAAAGGAATAACATCTGGAACTGGAGGAGATCCTGGGTCAGATTTAGTTCAAGCAAAATTTCAGGTAAGTTCAGCTGTGGGAAATACTTCAGGAGAAAGTGTAAAGTTTGATAATGTTCAAATTAGATATAACGCGGCCGAAGATTTATTAGGTATTAAATCTAACAGTATTGTTTCAAACAAATTATTTGTTTATCCAAATCCGGGAAAAGATTTTATGAATGTTACATACGATGGTTCAATATTGAATAGCATTGAAATGACTGACTTAAATGGTAGAGTTGTTAAAACACTTACTGTTTCAAACTCTTCAAACGTTCAAGTTAATGTTTCTGATTTAACACCAGGTGTTTACATGATGAAAATTATTTCTGATAATGGAACTACCACTAAAAAAATAATTAAAGAATAATTAAAGAATAATTAAAGAATAATTATTTAGTTATAATATTTATTTAATAAATAAATACAATTTTAAAAAGTAGTAAGAATTCTTACTACTTTTTTTGTTTACTTTATGGTATAAAAAAACTCATTTTTGATAACAGATTAAGAGAGTTTATTTCAAAAGATGTAGCTTACATTCTTAAATTTATTATTACTTCTTTATATAATTTTTCCTTTTGGACTTGTTTTAAAATTGCGTAAAATATTTTACAAAGTATCTTTTGAATAGTCTATCATGAACATTAGTATTATAGATTTGGAATTTAAAATACCATTAAATTAACTAATTTCTCTAAACTATTTACTTCCTTTATTTTTTATCAAAACCTCTAGCATATCCCACATTTCTTGGGGTATTTTTTCTAGAATATTGAATTGTCCTGCACCTTGTAGCCATTCACCACCATCAATAGTTACTACCTCTCCGTTAATATAGGCAGAAAAATCAGAGATTAAATAAGCAGCAAGATTTGCTAATTCTTGGTGATCACCAACTCTTCGTAAAGGTACTTTTTTAGCCATGTCAAATTTTTCTGCTAAGTCGCCAGGAAGTAATCTATCCCATGCGCCTTTGGTAGGAAATGGACCAGGTGCAATGGCATTCATTCGGATGCCGTATTTTGCCCATTCTACCGCCAAACTTCTAGTCATGGCAAGTACTCCAGCCTTGGCAGTTGCACTCGGCACCACATATCCAGAACCTGTCCAGGCATAAGTAGTAACAATATTTAAAACGTTACAATTGGTTTGTTTTTGGGCAATCCAATGTTTTCCAAAAGCTAAAGTACAGTTTTTAGATCCTTTTAAAACAATATCTATAATTGTGTCAAAAGCATTTGCAGAAAGACGTTCTGTTGGAGAAATAAAATTTCCAGCAGCATTATTTAATAAAACATCTACTTTGCCAAAAACTTTAAGGACTTCTGCAAGCATTGCTTCTACTTGATCGTAATGCCGAACATCGCATTGTAATGGCAAGCATTTCCCACTAGTTGCAGTTTCCAATTCGGTTGCAGTTGCTTTTAGTTTTTCAAGATCTCGAGAAGTAATGGCAACATTAGCACCCAATTCTAAAAAATATTTAGTCATGGCTTTACCCAATCCACTTCCACCACCAGTTACTACAATTACTTTCCCTTTAAGG
>CANGCT010000032.1 GCA_947452415.1 Flavobacteriaceae bacterium | reverse complement strand
TAACGAATTTATGGTTCTAACAACATGAAAAAAGTGAATAGTTTTTTATTGTCAATTTACCCCCAAAATTAGGTGGTCAATTTAAACTGGAAAGTGGTGGTCAGTTTGCTCCGGAAATGGTGGTCAATTTAGACTGGAAAGTGGTGGTTAATTTGACCGGATTTTCCAGATATACCAATATTTTGGTTTCCGTTACAATTAGTTACCATATCCCAATTACCAGAACCATAAACAAAACTTGCACCTCCAAGTGTTGTATTGTCCCCAGAAAGAGTATTACCATCTGCTGGACTTGTTGCACGCCAATATTCTACCCCATTTACTAAAAGTGTCAATATCATTTGGGCAGAACTATTACCATTACAACAACCTGGTGTCATCTGGTTATTTCCATTATTCATGCCAAACCTAAAATTTATAGTAGTACCACCAGAAAGTGCTACATAATTACTCAAATTACCTATATAGGAAGCAGTTACAGTGGTGTTAGCATTTTCACTATCAACAAACCATTGGTTACCGCCGCTCAATACATTTACTTGAGCGTTTGTAAAACTTATCGACAATAAAATTAAAAAAAATGATAGCAAACTCTTGCTAAAAAGGTTTATAGTAAAAATTTCACTATTTAACGGGTGATATTTAGAATCAGCAGGCATGGTATTTGTTATTTTTAATTTGATTAAATCTATTTATAGAGTTTATAATGTCATCAAAATCTTGACTTGATTAAGTTAAAAAATTTGCAAACTGTAAATTGCCATTATAGTCTTCAAAATTTAATGATTTTAATTGTTTATTAACAACATCTATATTCCAATCTCCTCCTTTAACTATAGCATTAGTTGAAGCCGAAATGGAAAAACTTAATTCATTTTCTATATAATAAACAACCGAAAGTCCGTTAAGTCCTTTCGCAAACTCACAACCATCAATTTCAAGATTACTAGTATCCGCTGAAAAATTAGATTTCAAGAAAAGTACTATTTCTTTTAAATCACAATATTTACCATCTATTAATAATTCCCCAGCTCTTTCGCGAACAAACGAACGAGAAACATTATTATCTAATAAAATTATTATTTCAGATAAATTTTGTTGATTCGACACTGGTGCAGGAATGAAATAACTCACCTTTTTAACAGAGACACTAGCAGTAACTCCAAAACTTATTAATAAAAATAAAAAGGATATTTTTTTCACCGTTTTTAAAAAAGTATAATTTTGCATATTTAATTGGTTTATACTACTTATAAATAACCTTTAATAGGTTTTCTTTTACTTTAATATTTATTTAATTATTAACTAAAAAACTATTGTAATTTCAGTAAACTAATTTTTGAAATAGAAATTTTAATTTCACCGTACTATCTATAAATAATAAAGATAGTTTTACCCTGCAAAATTAATTTGACTTCAAAAAATCAGGTGTATGAAAATTGACTAAAAAAACGCTAAATTGACTTTTGTTGTCGTTTAGTGAATTATTACCACTTTTTATTCGACTAAAATACATTTATAATCGATTAAAACTTTAAAATATATTTATTTATCAGTAATTATATAATGTTGACAAATAAAAATTTAACTAATTGAGAGTAATTGTATTTGTATTATTAATGCTAATCTTAGATTTAAAATAGTTGTAAACTGATAAATTTATTAAGAAATTCATAGGTATTAAATGATAAATTTAGCTATGAAGATTTTTTTTGAGGTGCTTTGTGTTATTTCTTTTTTTTAGTTATTTTTTTTTGTTATTTGCAACCAATGGGTAATAGTTAATTTTATCAAACAACAAAGATTATTAACATTAACAACCTATTTATTAATTAGGACTACATTAAAGCATTATCTAACTTATTGAAAATCAAAAAACAACAAATTAGTTTATATCGTATTTAAAACCTACCTTTGCACCAAATTTTAAAATACAATATGAATAAATTTGAACAATTAGGTCTGAATGAATCGTTACTGCTGGCGATCAAAGATCTAGGATTTGAGAATCCGTCAGAAGTGCAAGAAAAAGCGATTCCAGTCTTATTGGAAAAAAACACCGACTTAGTAGCTTTAGCACAAACAGGAACAGGGAAAACAGCAGCTTTTGGTTTTCCGCTAATTCAAAAATTAGATGCTGAAGACAGAAGTACACAAGCGTTAATTTTATCCCCAACGCGTGAGCTATGCTTACAAATCACCAACGAAATTAAACAATACTCAAAATACGTAAAAGGTATACATACAGTGGCAGTTTATGGTGGTGCAAGCATTACAGAACAAGCCCGAGAAATTAAACGTGGAGCACAAATTATTGTGGCAACTCCAGGTAGAATGCAAGACATGATTAATAGAGGTCTTGTAAACATTAAAAACATCAACTTTTGTATTCTTGACGAAGCAGATGAGATGTTGAACATGGGTTTTTATGAAGACATTGTATCCATTTTATCGGATACTCCAGACGAGAAAAACACTTGGTTGTTTTCTGCAACTATGCCCGCAGAGGTTGCAAGAATTGCTAAGAAATTTATGCACGATCCTGCAGAAGTTACTGTAGGAAGTAAAAATTCAGGTTCGGCTACTGTTTCTCACGAATTTTATTGTGTGAACGCTCGTGACCGTTACGAAGCATTGAAACGTTTAGCTGATGCTAATCCAGATATATTTTCAGTAGTTTTTTGTAGAACCAAAAGAGACACTCAAGCAGTTGCCGAAAAATTAATTGAAGATGGTTATAGTGCTGCCGCATTGCACGGAGATTTATCTCAAGCGCAACGCGATGGTGTAATGAAATCGTTTAGAGGTCGTCAAATTCAAATGCTTGTTGCTACAGACGTTGCTGCTCGTGGAATTGACGTTGATAATATTACGCACGTAGTAAACTATCAATTGCCAGACGAAATCGAAACCTACAACCACCGTTCAGGAAGGACTGGAAGAGCCGGAAAATTAGGAACTTCTATCGTAATTATCACTAAAAGTGAAATTCGTAAAATTTCTGCAATTGAAAGAATCATCCAACAAAAATTTCAAGAAAAAACTATTCCTTCTGGAATGGAAATTTGCGAAATTCAATTGTTGCACTTAGCAAACAAAATTAAAGATACCGAAGTAGATCACGAAATAGATAACTATCTTCCTGCCATCAACGAAGTATTGGATGGTTTGACTAAAGAAGAATTGATTAAGAAAATGGTATCGGTAGAATTCAACCGTTTTATCAATTACTATAAAAAGAAACGCGATTTATCTGGAGAAAAAGGTAGCGAAAGAAGCGAAAGAAGTTCGGAACCAAGAGAAATTAGAGCGGGAGATCCTGTTCGTTATTTTGTAAACATTGGTTCTAGAGACGATTTCGATTGGATGCAATTGAAAGATTTCTTGAAAGAAACTTTAGATTTAGGTCGTGATGATGTATTTAAAGTAGATGTTAAAGAAGGTTTCTCTTTCTTTAATACGGATGGAGAGTACACGGATAAAGTGATGTCGGTCCTTAACGGATTTGACCTTAATGGAAGACGCATCAATGTTGAAATTTCTAAAAATGAAGGCGGTGGCGGAAGACGTGATCACAACGGAAGAAGTTCTGGTGGTGGTTTCGGCGGAGGCAGAAGCTCTGGCGGATTTAGAGGTGGCGACAGAAACGAAAGAAGTTCTTCTTCAAGAAGTCCTGGCAGTTTTGGACCAAGAAAAGAAGGTGGTTTTAGAAGTGATGCTCCAAGACGTGAAGGTGGTTTTTCATCCGATAGACCTGCTAGAGAAGGCGGATTTAGAAGTGATGCTCCAAGAAGAGAACCTGGTGCTGCTCAAAGAGAAGAAAGAGCTCCAAGACGTGCAGAAGGGTCGTCTGAACGTCCAGCTAGTCGCTCTTTTGACGAAGCTAAAACCAGAAGACCTAGAAGAAGCTAATACTTTTTTTGTTAAATACAAATCCCAAATTCCTATGAAATACTATTGGAATTTGGGATTTTTCTTTTCAAATCAATCCGTTTTGTTAATTTTCTTATAATAATTTTAGCAAAGAGAGGAAATATCTTTGAGAGTTTTATACTTTTAAACTTTCAAACCAAGACATGAAATATTTTGTAGCTTTATTATTATTTACCTTTTCAATAACTGCTTTTTCGCAACAAACAATTGTTTCCAAAAGAGTACACGGATCTGTGTTTAATAGCACTACTACTTTTCCGCTTCTGGGTGCAAATATTATCAACATCAATAAAGTTAAAGGAACAATTTCTAACGCCCGAGGGAATTTTGATATTGATGCCGATGTAAACGACACCTTACATATCACAATGATTGGATTTCAATCGTTACGAGTAAGAGTAACAAATGACTGGGTTAAAAATGGTAATGCCAAAATTGAACTTACCGAAAAAGCAATTGCTTTAGAAGAAGTTGTAGTTCGAAAATACAATCTAACTGGTTACCTTGAAGTGGACACAAAACTAATTCCAGATTCAGAAAATTTCCGTTATAGCATATCTGGATTACCCCAAGGCTATGAAGCTGGTGAATATTCACCTAAGGCTTTTTCAAGAGTAATGAACTCTATTTTCAATCCTGCAGATATGCTGTATAATTTCTTTGGAAACAAACCAAAAGAATTACGGAAACTTAAGGAAATGAAAAAAGATAACACGGTTAAAGCGCTTTTAGAAACAAAATTTGATAGAGAAACTATAGCTGTGCTACTTGGAATTGATAAAAAAGACATTCCAGAGATTTTACAACATTGTAATTACTCCGAAGCTTTTATTCAAACTGCAAATGACTTACAGATTCTTGATGCTATTAGCCAATGCTATGAGCAATATAAAGTTTTGAAAAAGTAAACTATTCTTAAAATTTACTTAAAATACTACTTGCTTTTTTAATTTAAGAAAAATACTATAGATATTTACCAAAAAAGCAACACATGAAAAATAGTATCTCTAAATTATTGATTTTATTTTGTACAATAGGCGCATTCTCTCAAACCCATTATATAAGTAAAAAAATAAGCACCACCGGCAATGAAGGTTGGGATTACTTATCTGTAGATGAGATAAACCAGCACTTATTTGTTTCGCACGGAAATAGTGTCAATGTTATTGATTTAAAAACCGACAAAACCATTGCAGTAATTCCAAATACTATTGGAGTGCATGGTATTGCTATTGCAAATGATTTAAACAAGGCTTTTATAACGGATGGAAAAGATAATGCAGTTACTATTATCAATTTAACCACATTTGAATTAATAGAAAAAGTGGCGATTGAAGGGCAAAAACCGGATGCTGTTATGTACGATTCCTTTTCACATAAAGTATTTACTTTCAATGCCAAAAGCAAAGATGCAACGGTACTTAATGCGGAAACTAATAAAGTACTAAAAACTATTGCTCTTGGCGGAAAACCAGAATTTCCAGCATCAAATACCAAAGGGTTAATTTACGTAAATTTAGAAGATACAAACGAAATTAAAACTATAGATGCAACTTCACTCGAGGTGGTAAACTCTTGGAGTATTGCCCCTGGCGAAGAACCTAGTGGTTTGGTATTAGATTTAGAAACAAATCGTTTGTTTTCCGTTTGTGGAAATAAGCTAATGATAGTAGTGGATGCGGCAACTGGAAAAATCTTAGATAAACTTCCAATTGGTGGTGGTTGTGATGGTGTTGCTTTAGACACCGAGAAAAAATTAATTTACAGTTCTAATGGTGAAGGAACTATCACAGTTGTGAAAGAACAAAATGCTAATTCTTTTTCGGTTATCGAAACCATACCTACACAAAAAGGAGCACGAACTATTGCTATTGATAAAAGTACACATAAACTCTATTTATCTGCTGCAGTTTATGGTGCTAAACCAGAGCCAACTGCCGAAAATCCTAAACCTAGAGCCAGTATTATTCCAAATTCTTTTGTAGTTTTAGTAATCGATACAAAAGTTAAATAACTTTTATTTTTTTTCTATATTTGGTAAATGAAAGTACTGCTTGCTTTTCTTTTAGGTTGCATCGCCTTAAACTCTTTTTCACAAGAAAAAGATTTGCGTTATTTTATGGATAAAGCACAGAAAAATTCGCCTTTATTGGTAGATTATAAAAACCAAATACAATCGGCAACGTTAGATAGTTTACTTAATATTGCTACTAGAAAACCTCAAGTAACAGGATCGGTTTATGGAAATTACGCACCAGTTATTCAAGGGTTTGGTTACGATACTACTTTAAGTAACGGACAAATGCTAACCGGATTGGTTGGGGTTAATCAAAAATTAGTCACTAAAAACAACCGTTCTACACAGTTACAATCGTTTAAATTGATAAAAGATGCTCTTGCTGTTACAAAAAAAATAGCCATTAAAGATTTAAACAGAAATATTATTTCGCAATACATTACTGCCACAGCCACTTTAGAGCAATTAGCCAATACTAAAAAAATGGCGACTTTATTGCACGATGAAGCATCTATTTTAAAGAAACTCACCCAAAATTCCGTTTACAAACAAACCGATTATTTAATTTTTATGGCAACCGTAAAACAACAAGAAATTGTGGTTTTGCAATTGCAACAACAATATCAAAATGATTTAGGCCTTTTGTATTATCTATCTGGAGAAGTGGATACCACCTCGGTAAATTTACCAAAACCAACAATTGCTATACAAAACAAAGCCATGATTGGTAAAAGCATTTTCTTCCAAACTTTTGAAAAAGATAGTTTAAAGTTTCAAAATCAAAATAAAACAATAGACTTTGCTTACAAACCAAGTATTTCTTTGTTGGCAGATGCAGGCTACATGTCGGCCTTAGCCTATTTGCCTTATAAAAATTTTGGAGCCAGTTTGGGTGTTGGACTTTCAGTACCAATTTACGATGGAAAACAACGTAATTTACAACACCAAAAAATAACCACTTTATTGGAAACAAATTTGGCTTACCAAACTAATTTCAAAAAGCAATACCAACAACAATTAGCAATTTTAAACCAGCAATTAAAGCAAATAGAGCAATTGGAAACCCAATTACAATCGCAGTTATTACTTACTGATGCCTTAATTGAAGCCAACAAAAAATTACTACTAACAGGAGATGCTCAAATAACCGAATTTATTTTGGCGATAGGTTCCATCCTCAACATTCAAAGTAGTATTTCACAAAATCACATCCATAAACTTCAAGTAATTAACGAAATTAATTATTGGAGTACTAACTAGTAATTTAATGAAAAAAATAACACTCCTGCTTTCTTTATTTGGATTAATTTTTAATTCTTGCAAGAACAAAGAAGAAATAGAACCCCCAATAGATGTTAGTGTGCCCGTTACATTAACCTCAATAGATGCATCTGGAATTTCCAGTTATTTCGACCTCAACGCAACGGCAACTTACATCGTTAAAAACAATATCAAAGCAAACGCAACAGGATATTTAAACTCGGTAAATGTAACTTCCAACGATTATGTAACTACCGGAAAAGTGTTATTTACTTTAAAAACAAGAGAAGCCAAAGTACTCGGAAATACCATAAATAAAATAGATCCTAGTCTTCATTTTGGAAATGCCATTACAGTGAAAGCAACTTCCAATGGCTATATCAATGGGGTAAATGTGCAACAAGGCGATTATGTTCAAGATGGGGATGTTTTAGCCACCATAAACGATGCCACTAGTTTTGCAATCCTATTGAGTTTGCCTTATGAATTTAAAAAATACGTAACCGTTGGAAGTCAATTGGAAGCCATATTACCCGACGAAACCCACATAAAAACAACGGTTTACAAATTTATGCCAAATGTAGATGCTACATCCCAAACTCAAAATGTGATTTTGAAAATCAATGGCAAATACGACATCCCAGAAAATTTAATCGTTAAGGTTCGAATTCCTAAAAAAAGTGATCCTAATGCAATTGTACTTCCAAAAGCAGCCGTATTAAGCAACGATACGGAGACTGAATTTTGGATTATGAAAATGATTAATTCCAATACTGCCGTTAAAATTCCAATAAAAAAAGGAATCGAAACCGAAGACAAAATAGAAATTCTCTCGCCACCTTTAAGCACCAAAGATTTAGTTTTACTAACTGGAAATTATGGGGTTGCCGATACTATAAAAGTGAAAGTCATTAAAAAATAATCCTTATGAATAACTTTTTTGTACGACACCGCAATGGTTTAAGCTCCGTAATTTTCCTAATCATTTTAGGAGGATTATTCGCTTATTCGTCCATGCAAACTAGTATGTTTCCTGAGATTACTTTTCCTAAAATAAAAATCATAGTCGATGCAGGCCAACAACCCATCGACAAAATGATGATTACAGTTACCAAACCGCTTGAAAATGCTATAAAAAAAGTACAAGATTTAAAAACCGTAAGAAGTACCACCAGCCGAGGAAGTTGTGAGATTTCGGCTTTTATGGAATGGAATTCTGATATTGATTTGGCTAAAGAACGCATAGAATCGAAAATCAATCAAATAAAAAACGAACTCCCTCCAGATACTCAAATTACGGTAGAAAAGATGAATCCATCCATTCTTCCTGTAATTGGTTATGCCATAGAAAGCAAGCAACGAAGCCCTATTGAACTCAAAAAAATTGCAAATTTCACCATTAAACCGTTTCTTTCTCAAATAGATGGGGTGTCCGAAATTCGGATCATTGGTGGTAAAGAAAAAGAATATTGGCTCTCATTAGATTATACCAAAATGGCTGCATTAGGAATTACTCCAAATGCCATTTCGCAAGTATTAAGCCAAACCAATTTCATAAAATCCAACGGGTATTTATCTGATTATCGTCACCTTTACCTAACTATTACCGATGCTCAGGTAGTTAAAAAAGAAGCATTAGAAGACTTGGTTATTAGCAACAACGGAAAAGGGATAATCACTTTAAAAGATTTAGCACAGGTAGAAATTAGAGAGGCTAAAGAGTATATCAAAGTGAATTCTAATGGTCGAGAAAGTATTTTAATTGCAGTATTAAAACAACCCAATTCCAATTTAATCAGTGTATCGCAAGCAACGTCGGATAAGTTATTGGAATTAAAGAAAATAATTCCAAAAGACGTAATTATTACTCCCTATTACCAACAAGCCAACTTTGTAAACGATGCCGTTCAAAGCGTTAGTGATAGTTTATTACTAGGATTATTATTAGCAATTATTGTTGCCATTTTGTTTTTAAAATCCGCTAAAGCAAGCGCAACTATTTTAATCACAATTCCGGTTACTCTCGGGCTAACCGCAATAGTTTTATACCTTACAGGGCAAACGTTCAACATAATGACGCTAGGCGCCATAGCAGCATCTTTAGGACTTTTTATTGACGATGCCATTGTGGTAGTGGAGCAAATTCACAGAACCCATGAAGAAAATCCTGAGGAGCCAACGGTATCTCTTTTAAAGAAAGCCATCCACTATTTATTCCCAGCAATGGTAGGATCTTCCATCAGCACTATTGTGATTTTCTTCCCTTTTGTTTTGATGAGTGGCGTTGCAGGATCCTATTTTAAAGTCCTAACCGACACGATGATTATAACCCTTTTATGCTCTTTTTTTGTTACTTGGTTATTGCTTCCAGTTATTTATTTACAACTTACCACGAACGAAAATTCCAATTCAGAAACCAAAAAAGAAAGTAATTCCCACGAAGTTAAAAAACAAAATTGGGTTTCTTATTTTATCCAAAGACCAAGCATTAGCATCACCTTTTGTATCGCATTAGTACTTTCTATAATTGTCATTCTTCCAAATTTAGAAACTGGTTTTCTTCCCGAAATGGATGAAGGAAGTATTGTTTTAGATTACCAATCGCCTCCCGGAACTTCTCTTGAAGAAACCGATAGAATGCTAAAAGAGGTAGAGAAAATAATTATAAAAACTCCCGAAGTCGATGCCTACAGCCGAAGAACAGGTACCCAAATGGGTTTTTTTATTACCGAGCCCAATCGTGGAGATTACCTCATCCAACTTAAAAAAGATAGAAATAGAACTAGCAACGAAGTTATGGATGCTATCCGTAAAAAAATAGAAGCCACGCAACCTGCCCTACGAATTGATTTCGGACAAGTTCTTATGGATATGCTAGGCGATTTAATGAGTTCGGTTTCGCCAATTGAAGTCAAAATATTTGGAAATAACCAAGTGCAATTGCAGAAAATTGCCAACCAAGTAAACGGAATTGTTGAAAACGTAAAGGGTACTGCCGATGTTTTTAATGGTATTGTAATTGCTGGACCTTCGGTTAATATAACTCCCAATTATCGCATGCTAGCCCAATATGGCATTGCTCCTTCCGATTTGCAGTTCCAATTGCAAACGGCTCTTGAAGGAAATGTTATTGGTTCTATTTTAGAAAATGAACGCGTAACTCCCATCCGATTAATCTATAAAAATTCCGAAAAGAGAAGTTTAGAAGATATTAAAAAACTGAAATTGTTTTTACCAAATGGGCAGTCCATTCCAATTACAAATTTGGTTTCTATTTCCGCACAAAAAGGTGGTGCCGAAGTAGAACGCGAAAATCTACAAATGATGTGCGTAGTTACCGGAAGATTAAACAACCGCGATCTTGGCAGTGTCATGAAAGACATTAAAAAAGAAGTGATCCAAAAAGTGGCTTTACCAAGCGGTTATTACATTGAATTTGCAGGTGCTTACAAAGACCAACAACAATCCTTCAAAGAATTATTACTCATTTTAATAGCATCTTCCCTACTCGTTTTTGGGGTAATTTTATTTTTATTCCGAGACTTTAGAGCCGCCTTAGTCATTCTCTTTATTTCTATTTTAGGAATCTCAGGCTGCTATATTTTATTGTTTCTTACCCAAACGCCACTAAATGTAGGAAGTTATACCGGAATTATCATGATTGTAGGAATCATAAGCGAAAATGCCATTTTCACTTTCTTGCAATTTCGAGAAACCTTCAAACTAACCCATGACGTTCCCCATTCGCTAGTATATTCAATTTCTACAAGATTGCGTCCAAAATTAATGACCGCTTTAGGAGCAATCACGGCATTACTTCCGCTTGCTATTGGTTTTGGAACCAGTTCCGAACTACACCAACCATTAGCAATTGCAGTAATCGGCGGCTTTCTTATTGCTTTACCGCTATTGCTCATTGTACTTCCTAGTCTTCTAGCAATGGTTTATAAAGATGAAAAGCATTTCAAACATTTGAACTAATTTTTTATTATAATTTTAAAAAAAGTAGAATAAATTAAGAATTGGATTTATAAAAATCTTTGAATAAAAACACTTGCAATTCGTATATTTGCAACACTAATAAAAAACTATACTTCATGCAACATATTATTGATCGCTTCATAAGTTATGCAATTATAGACACCGAATCCGATGCCAATTCACCAACAACACCAAGTACACATAAACAATTAGTCCTTGCTAATTTATTAGTAAAAGAACTAAATACTATCGGTTTAACCGAAGTTACCATTGATGGAAATGGTTATGTAATGGGAACTTTAGCAAGCAATGTTGAACATGAAGTGCCAACCATTGGATTTGTTTCACATTACGACACCTCTCCCGATTTTACAGGAAAAGACGTAAAACCACAAATAATCCACAATTACGATGGTGGTGATATCGTTTTAAACAAAGAGCAAAACATCATCCTTTCCCCAAGTTATTTTAAAGATTTAGTACAATACAAAGGGCAAACATTAATCACTACTAACGGATTAACCCTTCTTGGTGCCGACGACAAAGCAGGACTTACCGAGATTGTTACCGCGATGGAATATCTTGTGCAACATCCAGAAATTAAACACGGAAAAATTAGAGTTGGTTTCACTCCCGATGAAGAAATTGGTCGTGGCGCCGATATTTTTGATGTCGAAAAATTTGGAGCACAATGGGCTTACACTATGGATGGAAGTCAAATTGGCGAATTAGAATATGAAAATTTCAATGCTGCAGGTGCCAAAATTACCTTCAAAGGGAAAAGCGTTCACCCAGGTTATGCCAAAGGCAAAATGATAAACTCCATGCTTATTGCAAACGATTTCATCAACCAATTACCTAAAAATGAAATTCCACAAGAGACCATAGATTACGAAGGATTTTTCCACATTACCGGCCTTTCAGGAAGCCTAGAAGAAACCAAATTAGACCTTATCATCCGCGATCACGACATGCAGTTATTTGAAAAACGTAAAGAACTAGTTCTTGCTATCGTTGCCAAAATCAATGCTCAATTTATGGCACAATTCGGAGAAGATATATGTATTGCCGAAGTTAAAGACCAATACTACAACATGCGCGAAAAAGTAGAACCAATGATGTTCATCGTAGATTTAGCCGAAAAAGCAATGCAAGAATTAGGCATCACGCCACTAATCAAGCCTATTCGTGGCGGTACCGACGGATCTAGATTATCTTACATGGGTTTACCTTGCCCGAATATCTTTGCTGGCGGTCATAATTTCCACGGAAAATACGAGTATGTACCAGTAGAAAGCATGCAAATAGCAGTAGACGTAATTGTAAAAATTGCACAATTAACTGCCACAACCGATTTTTCCAAATAAGAAAATAGTTTAAATAATAACTCCACAAATTTCGCTTTATGAAATTTGTGGTTTTTTTATATCTATAAATATTATTTAGACCAACCAACTTATTTGACCTCACCCCCGACCCCTCTCCAAAGGAGAGGGGAGCCGATTGGACAAATATATATTTTTGGTTGGTATAATTAAAACTCAAATAAGAAAACAAGATAAAACCAAACGAATGGAAAAAATAAAAACCAATGATTTTGAAAAACATTGGTTTAAATAATAACTACCGATAATAAATTAATAATTAGGAATTATGATATTCTTAATTCCTAATTATTAATTGACTATGCTTTCTTATTCAACGAAGCACTCATTTCTAATGAAATTGCAGAACGCTCCATTTTTAATTTTCCAGACATTGTTTCAAGAACCACAGTAGTTTCTGCTAATTCAGAAATTTTTCCGTGAATACCACTTTTTGTAATAATCTTATCCCCAACTTTTAATGCGCTTTCAAATTCTTTTTCTTTCTTAGCCTTCTTTTGTTGTGGCATTATCATAAAGAAATAAATAACCACGAACATCAAAATAAACGGTAAAAACTGACTTATTTGTGCCATAACTTTAATTTTTGTTTTACATTAAGCCTCTTCCGGCTTTATTGATTCTATTATTTAATTGGAAATCTTTTACTAAATTATCTAAAATTCCGTTGATAAAAATACTGCTTTTTGGCGTAGAATATTCTTTTGCCAATTCTAAATATTCGTTAATCGTTACCTTCAACGGTATAGATGGGAATTTCAAGAACTCACAAATAGCCATTTTCAAGATAATGGTGTCTATTTCAGCAATACGATCAATATCCCAATTTGGAGTTTTATCAATAAATTCTTTTGCCAATTCCATTTCGTTCAAAACAGTTTTTCTAAACAAAGTGGTTGCAAATTCTTTATCTTCTTCGTCCTTATAAATTGCAGGAACTCTTAAGGATTGTTCTTTGTCTGAAATTTGTTTTAACTGCTTCAATATATGGGTATTCACCACCGGAATATCATCTACCCAAGTAAGTTTAAAGTCTTCTAAATAAGAATACAACTTATCATTTGGCGCAATCAATTCCGAAAACATATCGGCAACAAAAAAACGTTCTTCTTCAAAAGTAACATTCTTTTTAGCCATATATTTTTGATACAATTCACTTTGTTTTACCGCTTGTAAAAGCAATAAAATAGTATCGTCATTAGCTTGCCAATTGGTGATTTTTCGTTTTTCAAGGGCAATACTCAACGAATTATTATCGTCTAATGCTACTAAAACTTGGTTGTTTATAAACCGTAAATTTGGATTGCGTTCTTCTGGAGTAGCAAGGTGTTTTTGCTGCGCAAGAACCTGATATTCCATCTCTTTTTTACGGATTTCTACTAAAGAAGACAACATAATTAAGTATAAATCAACTATGTTTTCTAAACTGGCTTGTAAAAACTTTTCTTGTTTTTCAAGGTTGTCAGATCCACTTTGGTGCATTGCATAAATGGATTGCATGACTTTAATTCTAATATGTCTTCTGTTTAGCACGGATAAGAACTTTTAATTTTGGATAAAATAAACAAAGCGAAAGAGAAACTCTTTCGCTTTGCAAAAATAAAACTATTTTTAAAACCTTAGGCTATAAATTAGCCTTTTCTTTTTTTCTTTTTGCAATTCTTGCTTCTGCAATTTCCATGGCAGCCTTTTGAGAAGTTAATTTATGCTCTTTTGCATAAGCGAAAATCTCTAAAGTAGTGTTGTAGATATTTTCGGTTCTAAGCATTGCTTCTGCTTTATCATAATGTGCAATTTCTGCATATACATTAATAATTCCTCCAGCATTAATTAAGAAATCTGGCGCATAAACAATACCTCTTTCTTGAAGAATTGGTCCGTGAATATTTTCATTTGCCAACTGATTGTTAGCAGCTCCTGCAATCACTTTTGCTTTAATTTTATAAACCGTATCATCGTTGATAGTTGCTCCAAGTGCACAAGGTGCATAGATATCTACATCGGCTGTATACAAGTCCTCTCCATAATAAATAGTAGTACCATATTTAGCACTAACTTCTTGCATTCTTGCTTCATTAATATCGGCAATTTGAACTAGAGCGCCTTCTTTAGTCAAATAATCTACTAAAATTTCGCCAACATGCCCAATTCCTTGAACTAGAATTTTCTTTCCGTTTAATTTATCCGAACCAAATTGGTGTTTAGCAGCGGCTTTCATTCCCATGTAAACGCCATAAGCAGTTACAGGTGATGGATTACCTGAGCCACCACGAGATTCTGAAATTCCGGTTACATAAGGTGTAACGTCTCTAACAGTATCCATATCGGCAGTTTCCATACCCACATCCTCAGCAGTAATATATCTTCCGGATAATGAGTTTACAAAATCACCAAATTTACGCATCATTTCTGGCGTTTTTTGGGTTTTAGAATCCCCTATAATTACGGCTTTTCCGCCGCCAAGATCCAAACCGGTTATCGCAGCTTTGTAGGTCATTCCACGAGAAAGACGCAAAACATCGTTCAATGCTTCCCATTCGTTAGTATAATTCCACATTCTAGTACCACCTAAAGCTGGTCCTAAAACAGAGTTATGAATACCAATAATTGCTTTTAATCCTGTATCTTTGTCGTTGCAAAAAACAATTTGTTCATGATTATCAAAAGATAATTGACCAAATACGGGATCCATTTTTTGAAGTTCTTTTGGGGTAGTAATTTCAGTAGTCATAAAAATATTTGGGTTGCGATTTTATCAGTAAGTTAAAGCAAATTTAACTTTTTATTCAAAATAACTTACTAATTTAAGCTTTAATTAGCAAATTGTTAATAAATTTAATTTTTATCAAAAATAATTAGATTTCATTATCTTTATATATTTAACAAATTAATAAGCTATATTGTCTAGAATTAAATAAATAACATGAAAGAATTACAATATTTAAATAAATATTTTGTCAAATATAAATACCGTTTTTTATTGGGTATTTGTATTACAATTGTAGCACAAATTTTTTCGCTTTTTACTCCTAAACTAATTAGCAAATCTTTCAAAGCTATTGAAGAATACCATAAAAGTGCAATAGGAATGGACAGCGTGAAAAGCCAACTTATTGAAAACATACTACTTATAATAGGAACCACAATTATTGCAGGTCTGTTAACTTTTATTATGCGACAAACCTTAATTGTAATGTCTAGACATGTGGAATTTGATTTGAAAAATGAAGTTTTTAAACATTATGAAGTTTTAGATCAAAATTTTTACAAACGCAACCGTACTGGAGATTTAATGAACCGCATAAGTGAAGATGTTGCCAAAGTAAGAATGTATGTTGGTCCTGCGGTTATGTATACCATCAACACAATTATTCGTTTTACGGTAGTAACTATTTACATGTATAATGCCTCCCCTAAGCTGACCTTATACACCTTATTACCATTACCTATTTTATCGTATATTATTTACAAATTAAGCAAAGAAATCAATACAAGAAGTACTATTTTCCAACAGTATTTATCCAAAGTATCTAGTTATACCCAAGAAGTTTTTTCTGGAATTCGAGTAATTAAAGCCTATTCGTTAGAAAAACAAAATCAAGATATCATTACTGAATTAGCACAAGAAAGCAAAACCAAAAGCATGAGTTTGGCCAAAGTGCAATCGTTATTTGGACCTTTAATGGTTACCTTAATTGGCGTTAGTAATTTAGTAGTAATTTACTTTGGTGGGAGGATGTATATTGCGCACGATCCTGAAATTAAAACCATTGGAATTATTGCCGAATTTATTCTCTACGTCAACATGCTAACTTGGCCAGTTGCTTCTATTGGATGGGTTTCCTCGTTGATTCAAGAAGCAGAAGCCTCCCAGAAAAGGGTCAATGAATTTTTAAAAACAGAACCTGAAATTAATAATACAACTTCCGAAAAATCTATAATTAAAGGAAATATTGCATTTGAAAATGTAAGTTTTACTTATGAAGACACTAACATAGTTGCTTTAAAAAATGTTTCTTTTAAAGTAAATAAAGGAGAAACATTAGCAATATTAGGCAAAACTGGCTCTGGAAAATCGAGTATTCTTTCTTTAATTACTCGATTGTACGATGTGAAAGAAGGCTCTATCACTGTGGATGGAACTCCTTTAGCGAAAGTGAATTTATTTGGCTTAAGAGAAAGTATTGGTATTGTGCCACAAGATGCTTTTTTGTTTTCAGACAGTATAAAAAATAACATTAAGTTT
Source organism: Flavobacteriaceae bacterium (assembly GCA_947452415.1). Lineage (GTDB taxonomy): Bacteria > Bacteroidota > Bacteroidia > Flavobacteriales > Flavobacteriaceae > Flavobacterium. The sequence goes on along the minus strand of CANGCT010000032.1, from coordinate 12,309 downwards.
GGTAAAGAAAATGCCACTGATGAGGAAGTAATTGAGGCGGCTACAAAAGCAGCGGTTCACAATAATATTATCCAATTCAACCAACAATACGAAACCATTTTAGGAGAACGTGGCATCACTCTTTCGGGAGGACAAAAGCAACGTGTTTCTATTGCAAGAGCCATAATTAAAAATCCTGAAATTTTACTTTTAGACGATTGTCTTTCTGCTGTTGATACCGAAACCGAGGAGACTATCTTGAAAAATTTACTTGAAATTTCCAAAGATAAAACTACAATAATTGTAAGTCACAGGGTTTCCTCTGCTAAAAATGCCGACAAAATTATTATATTGGAAGAAGGAGAAATTACCCAACAAGGAACTCATAATCAATTAATAAGCCAAGAAGGGTATTACAAAGAATTGTATAACAAACAACTTTCTGAAAAAGAAGTTCTATAATTCTTGCATAGTACTATTTTTTTTAGCATTTTTGGTTTTAGAAAAACTACTAATTGACAGAACGAATATGAGAGAAAACGACATGTTAGAAAAAGACGAGATTTTTTCTAAAGTATTAAGAGCAGGAAGAAGAACTTATTTCTTTGATGTACGATCAACCAAAGCCGATGACTACTACATCACCATTACTGAAAGCAAGAAATTCACCGAAGAAGATGGTTCGTTCCATTTTAAAAAGCACAAAATTTATCTATACAAAGAAGATTTTACTGCATTTAAAGAAATTCTAGAAGAAATGACTTCCTTTGTTTTAAATAATAAAGGAGAAGAAGTAATTTCTGAAAGACATCAAAAAGATTTTAAAAGAGAATTCACTTCAGATAATCAGGAGGAAACCCCACAAGCAGAAAAAAGTTTTACTGATGTTAATTTTGATGATATTTAGGGTATCATTTAAAAAAATAATTAAGTTCAGAATCAAAAGATTTTGGACTTTTTTTTATTTTATTCGCGAGCCATTCTCGACTTTCGAGTCGGAAGTTAATAAAACAACATCTTCTCCATTTACAGAACCAAGAACCAAACATTCACTATTAAATTTGCCTATTTGTTTTTTGGGAAAATTTATAACTGCAATAATCTGTTTACCAATTAAATCTACTTTAGAATAGCGCTTAGTAATTTGCGCCGATGACTTTTTAATTCCTATTTCTTCTCCAAAATCAATAGATAATTGGAAGGCAGGCTTTATAGCTTCAGGAAAATCAATAACTGCTGTAATAGTTCCTACACGCAATTCTACTTTTTCAAAATCATTCCAAGTAATCATATATTATTTTTAAAAAAGTTAATTTAAAAAAATCCTGATGAATTATCTATCAGGATTGATTTTAAATTAGTATTTATGAGTTAATAAGACTTTTATTTAACATCCATTAATTCAACGTCAAAAATCAAAGTAGCATTAGGAGGAATTACTCCGCCAGCACCGCTTTCTCCGTATCCTAAATAAGCCGGAATAACAAAACGTGCTTTATCTCCAACTTGCAACAAAGCAATGCCTTCATCCCAACCTTCAATCACTTGACCTTGGCCAAGACGGAATTCAATTGGTTTTTTCCTTGGGTAAGAAGAATCAAAAACTTTTCCGCTTTCAAGAGAACCTTCATAATGAACGGAAACAGTTTTACCATTTTCTGCTTGTTTTCCAGATCCTTTTTGAATCATTTTATATCGTAAACCACTTTCTGTTTTATCAAAACCAGCGGCTAATTTTTCCATTGTTTCTTCGGCAAGTTTTTTAGCTTCTTCGATTCTTTTTAAACGAGAACCTTCAAAAGTTCTAAAAGCTTCAATAGCATTCCATTTTTCAGCCTCTGCTCCTACTCTAAGGATTTCAATGTTATCAATAACATCGCCTTGAGCAATTGCATCTACAACATCCTGTCCTTCAATAACATTACCAAAAACGGTATGTTTATTATCTAACCAATTAGTTGGAACATGGGTAATAAAAAACTGAGAACCATTACTTGCCGGACCCGAATTAGCCATAGACAACACTCCTGGTTTATCGTGTTTTAAAGTTGGATAAAATTCATCTTCAAAACTATATCCTGGGCCTCCTGTACCAACTCCTTGCGGACATCCACCTTGAACCATAAAATCTGGAATTACTCTATGAAATTTAAGTCCGTCATAATAAGGTTTTCCCATTGGTTTTGCTGAATTTTCAAGTTGCCCTTCGGCTAAACCTACAAAATTACCAACAGTTCCTGGGGTTAAATCGTGTGTTAATTTTACTATAATTGCACCTTTAGCAGTGTTGAATTTAGCATAAATTCCGTTTTCCATGGCTATATTTTTTTTTAATAATGGTGCAAATTTAATATATTATTGGATATAAAATGTAAAATTGTACCTTTGAATAAACCAAAAATTTTTATGAAAAATTCTATTTACGATAAATCAGATACCAAAAAAATAATCTCTAGAATACAATCTCTAACTCCAGACACTCCTGCAGTATGGGGGAAAATGACTGTAGATCAAATGTTACAACATTGTATTGCTGCTATAGAAGTGGCTTTTGGCGAAAAAGAAATAACCGTAAAATGGATGATGCGACTTCTTGGAAAATTAGTAAAGAAAAAAATATTTAATAGTGAATTTCAACACAATAGTCCTACTGCTCCCGAATTTATTTTTGACGAAAATTATGATTTTGAAACTTCTAAATCTACTTTAATTCAAAAATACAGCCGATTTGCTAACGAAGAAAAAAGTGCTATTACCGTTATGAAACATCCATTTTGGGGTGACATGACTTATGAAGATTGGGATAAATTAATGTGGAAACACCTAGACCACCATTTAAGACAATTTGGGGTTTAATTTTTGTCAAATATTAAATATTAATTTCATTTTAGCCCCGATAGAAATGGAAATCCTTTTCTTTTTTTTCTTTAAAAAAAGAAAAGATTGGAATGAATAGCGGGAATAGCTCCAAAAAAAAATAAAAAATTATCTTTGCCAAATGCGAATAGACATTATAACCATACTACCCGAATTATTACACAGTCCTTTTGAAGCTTCTATAATGAAACGTGCCATTGACAAAGGATTGGTGGAAGTTCATTTTCATAATTTAAGAGATTATACTACTAACAAGCAGAAATCGGTGGATGATTATCCGTTTGGTGGTGGCGCCGGAATGGTCATGACGATTCAACCTATTGATGCTTGCATTAGCCATTTAAAAAGCGAAAGAGAATACGACGAAGTTATTTATATGTCGCCAGACGGAGAAACTTTGAATCAAAAAATGGCCAATACCGCCTCGATGTATGAAAATATAATTATACTTTGCGGGCATTATAAAGGAGTAGATCAAAGGGTTCGCGATCATTTTATTACCAAGGAAATTTCTATTGGAGATTATGTTTTGAGTGGCGGTGAAATTGGTGCAATCGTGTTTTGCGATGCTATTATCCGATTAATTCCTGGTGTATTAAGTGACGAAACGTCGGCATTGACCGATAGTTTTCAAGATGGATTACTTTCTGGACCAATTTATACTAGACCTGCAGATTATAAAGGATGGAAAGTACCCGAAGTTTTAACAAGTGGTCACTTTGCTAAAATAGACCAATGGCGGGATGATATGGCGTACGAACACACTAAAAATAGGAGACCTGATTTATTAGAAGAATAAGCCCCCTACCCTCGGAAGGGGAAATTAAAAAATAATTTGAACATTTTTAAACTTTAAACTTTAAACTTTAAACATTTTAATTATCTTTGCACCCACATTTGACTAACCTCTGGCGAAAACCGTGAATGTTGCTCAGATTTTAAACCATAATTAGCATTAAAAATGGCAAATTTAGTAGATTTCGTTAATAACGAATTATCAACAAAAAAAGATTTCCCTGCGTTTGGAGCTGGTGATACTATCACTGTTTTCTACGAAATTAAAGAGGGTGAAAAAACAAGAACTCAGTTTTTTAAAGGAGTTGTTATTCAAAGAAAAGGGTCAGGAATGACTGAAACTTTTACAATTCGTAAAATGTCTGGTGCAGTTGGAGTAGAGCGTATCTTTCCAGTTAACATGCCAGCTTTACAAAAAGTGGAAGTGAACCAAAGAGGTAAAGTTCGTAGAGCTCGTATCTACTACTTTAGAGAACTTACTGGTAAAAAAGCAAAAATTAAAGAAAGAAGAAGATAATTCTAAATTCTCTAATCATAAAAGAAGTCTCAATTTATTTGAGACTTTTTTTATGCATAAAAAACCCACCTCTTAATTATCAAATTCATAATTAAGATGCTTTTAAATATCAAATTCACAATTCAATCGATTTCGTTTTGCAAGTGTAAATATATTGGTATCTTATTATTATATTTGTTAGCTCAAAAAAAATTAGAATAAATAAACAAACAACACTCGCGGCGCAGCAGAATTGAACGGAGCGCAGCAAAATTAAACCTTATAAAAATGGCAAAAATTAAAGTAGCTAATCCAGTTGTAGAATTGGATGGCGATGAAATGACTCGAATTATTTGGAGCTTTATCAAAGAACAATTAATTCTTCCGTATCTTGATTTAGATATTAAATACTACGATTTAGGAATTGAAAGCCGCGAAGCTACTAAAGACCAAATCACGATTGACTCTGCTGAGGCAATAAAAAAATACAATGTTGGAATTAAATGCGCAACTATCACTCCTGATGAAGAACGTGTTAAAGAATTCAACCTATCTAAAATGTGGAAATCTCCAAATGGAACTATCCGTAATATTGTAGGCGGAACTGTTTTTAGAGAACCAATTATCATGAGCAACGTTCCGCGTTACGTGCAAGGCTGGACTAAACCAATTGTTATTGGTCGTCACGCTTTTGGAGACCAATACAAAGCAACCGATACGGTTATTAAAGGAAAAGGGAAACTAACAATGAGTTTTGTTTCGGAAACGGGAGAAACACAATCTTGGGAAGTTTTTGATTTTGAAGGCGATGGCGTTGCAATGGCAATGTACAATACCGACGAAAGCATCTACGGATTTGCACATTCTTCATTTCAAATGGCATTAACTAAAAAATGGCCATTATACCTTTCTACAAAAAATACTATCTTAAAAGCTTATGACGGACGTTTCAAAGATATTTTCGAAGAAGTTTACCAATCTACTTACAGAGCAGATTTTGAAGCAAACGGAATGATTTATGAGCACAGACTTATAGACGATATGGTTGCTTCTTGCATGAAATGGAATGGTGGATTTGTATGGGCTTGTAAAAATTACGATGGTGATGTGCAATCGGATACTGTAGCACAAGGATTTGGTTCTTTAGGACTGATGACTTCTGTTTTGGTTACTCCTGATGGAAAAACGGTTGAAGCTGAAGCTGCTCACGGAACAGTAACTCGTCACTATAGACAACACCAACAAGGAAAAGCAACATCTACTAACCCAATTGCATCTATTTTTGCTTGGACTAGAGGTTTGGAGCACCGTGGTAAATTAGACGGGAATCAAGAATTAATTGATTTTTGTTTGAAACTAGAGCAAGTTTGTGTTGAAACTGTGGAAAGCGGTAAAATGACTAAAGACTTAGCAATGTTAGTAAAACCAGAAGGATTAACTTCTGCAGATTACTTAACTACAGAGGGTTTCTTAGCAGCAATAAAAGAAAATTTAGATGTGAAATTGGGATAATTTTTTAAATATACTTTTTAAAAGACGGCTTTTAGCCGTCTTTTTTATTTTCATCAAAAATATTGACCTAAAATCTCTTTATACTCTAAAATTATAGTATTTTTAAAAAAAATTAAACCCAATTAAAAAATGAACAATTTTAAAAAACTAGCATTACTTTTATTAGTAGTAATTTCAACAACTACATTTGCACAAAAAAAGAAAGTTGCAGTAGTTACTTTCTATGCCAATAAAATGATCTCATTTAGTGGTCTTGGTAATGGCTATGATTTCTTATTGAAAGACGTATTGAATCTAAGAGATGATCCAAACTTTAATTTGAGTCCACTTTTAGAGAAATACCATTCTAATTTTTTTAACGATTATAGCAAAGAATTTCCATTTGAAATTCTTCCTGAAAATGAAATTCTTACCAATCCTAAATATCTTGCCTTTACCCCAAAATATGAATTAAGCAATTACGATGCAAAAAACTATTTGGTTTATCAAAACTACAAATATGTTTATGAAGGAATGATGGGAAAATACAATGAAGAAGGCTTAGCTAAAGCACTTGCAGATAAAGTGGATGGTGTTCTTTTTGTATATATTGATTTTGGTTTAGTACCCGGATTTGGCATTGGAAAAACAATGACTATTAAAATGAGAGTCAATACAAGAATTGCTTTGTACAACAAAACTGGCGAAAAAGTTTTTGCTTTTACAGAAGGTGAAAATTCTAAAAAAACAGGAGTAATGGTTGGTGGTGTTCCTATTATTAAACCCGAAAAATTATTACCAATGTGTGATAGCGCTCTAGAAGAATTAATGGGAGATTTACAAAAAAGAATAGCAAAAATCATTAAAAAATCAGACGCGAAACTGTAATCTTTTTAAGATTTACAAACACAAAAAAAGACGACTTAACGGTCGTCTTTTTTGGTATATTATTACATCGAAAATTTATTTTTCATCTGCCTTTTTTAATATTCTATCTTTGTATTCTATCAATATTCTGGCTTTATAGCCAATTCCTAAATTCCAATATTGATTTGTAACAAACTCTTTATTGGCATCATAAAAGGTAAACTGACCAGTATTTGGAGATAATTCACCATAATTCAACGCCTCAATTTCTATAACATTTACTCCTTTATCCAAATCTAAAACAATTTCTTGAAACTTAGCGTCCAAATAAATACGATTAGTAACTATTTTACCATTTACCAATACTCGCACAATATCGCCATCAATTGCACCATAATCTCTAGAATCAAGATTTACTGATGGAGTGTAAACTACAAATTGCCCTAAATTCATATCCCTATTAAACAATTCTGGTCTAATACCGTCTTCTTTCAATTGCTGATTAAATTTCTCGGTATAATCTTCAGCAGGAGTTTTTAAAGCATACGATTTTGGGTTTTGAACCTCTCCTACTTTCGGAATTTCTGGCAAACCTTTTAAAAACTTATCTTCTGGTTTTTTTAATATCTGGATTTCAAATTTAATTTCCGGAAAAAACGATTTTCGTAATTTTTCAGGAACCTTGGCTTTCTGTTTTGTAGCTTTATTTGGAATAGCGCTAATATTCACTTTCCTTTTAGATGCTTCAAATTGTGCTTGAACATTAAAAGAAAAATAGAATAAGAAAAGAAGTAAAAAAGAAATTCTCATTGGTGCAACTATAAATTGTAAAAGTATCTAAAAATTATTTACAACCGTTTAATTATTAACCATACATTAACATATTTAATGTATCAGGAATTATATATTTTTATCAAATTTGTAAAACTAAATTCATTACTATGCGATTAAAAAATATAGTTGTTATTCTGCTTATTTTCTTTGCCTTTAACAGCGGTTTTTCTCAAGAAAAATTCACCTTAAGTGGCACCATTTCTGACAAGAAAAATAATGAAACCCTCATTGGCGTAAGCATTGCCATTATTGGAACCAAAGCGTTTACTACAACCAATGAATATGGTTTTTATTCACTAACATTACCAAAAGGTGATTACGAAATAAATATCCGTTACGTGAGTTATGAAACCATTACAGAAAAAATATCGCTCACCCAAAACCTACGGAAAAACTATAGTTTAACTGAAGTAGGCCAGGTTTTAAACGAAGTAGTCATCTCAGAGAAAAACAAAACCAACACTCAAAAACCCGAAATGAGCGTTAATAAATTATCTATTTCTACAATAAAACAAATGCCTGTAGTTCTTGGCGAAGTAGACATCATAAAATCTATTTTGTTTTTACCTGGAGTTACTAATGCTGGCGAAGGACAATCAGGATTTAATGTTCGTGGTGGTGGTGCCGATCAAAATTTAATTTTGTTAGACGAAGCGACTATTTTTAATTCTTCGCATTTATTCGGATTCTTTTCGGTTTTCAATCCAGATGCAATAAAGGATTTAAAACTCTATAAAGGAGGTATTCCTGCCCGATTTGGAGGAAGAGCCTCTTCGGTTTTAGATATTTATCAAAAAGACGGAAACAGCAACAGTTTTCACATGAACGGAGGTATCGGATTAATTTCAAGTAGATTACTTGCCGAAGGTCCTATTGTAAAAGACAAAGGTTCCTTCCTTATTGGTGGTAGAGCATCCTATGCGCATTTATTTTTGAAATTATCCAACAATAAAAACTCGGCTTATTTTTATGATTTGAATACCAAATTAAACTACAAATTCAACAAAAGCAATAGTTTATTTCTTTCGGGATATTTTGGAAGGGATGTCTTTTCTTTAAACCAAAGTTTCACCAATACTTATGGAAATTCAACCTTAAACTTGCGATGGAATCATTTATATACCGATAAATTATTTTCTAATTTATCGATGATTTATAGCGACTATTACTATGGTTTGAATTTAGATTTTGTAGGATTCAATTGGGATTCTGGAATAAAAAACTATAATTTGAAATACGATTTCAAATATTATTTATCCAATAAAATCAAGTTGAATTATGGTGCAAATGCTATTTATTATGATTTCAATCCGGGAACGATAAACCCATCCAACCCTAATTCTGGTATTAATTTCAAGCAAATAGAAAAAAAATATGCGTTGGAACCTTCAATTTATGTGGATGCTGAACAAAAAATAAACGATAAAATCAATGTAGAATATGGTTTTCGATACAGTATGTTTTCCAGATTGGGAAGTTCTACTAAAAACCTGTATGCCAATAACCAAGCGGTAATGTACGATTCGGATTTGAAAATTTACGAAAAAGCAACGCCTATCGGAACTGAATTCTACGGTAGAAATAAATCGATGGCCAACTTCAATAATTTTGAACCACGCTTTTCTGTGGCATTCGAATTATCGGAAAACAAATCGGTGAAAGCAAGTTACAACAGAATGGTACAATATTTACAATTGGTTTCTAATACTGCTTCGCCAACGCCACTTGATGTTTGGACGCCAAGTGATAACTACATAAAACCTCAAATTGCCGATCAATTTGCGGTTGGCTATTTCACGAATTTTAAAGAAGATACCTATTCGCTAGAAGTAGAAAGCTATTATAAGAAAATTAAAAACCGTATGGATTACATTGATGGTGCGAATTTAATTGCAAACGAAGCTATTGAACAAGTGATTCTAAACGGAGAAATGCGTTCGTATGGATTGGAATTCATGCTGCGAAAAAACACTGGAAAATTAAGTGGCTGGATTGCTTATACCCTTTCGCGATCCGAGCAGAGAACCCCTGGCAGAAATGCCAGTGAAATCGGAATTAACAATGGTAATTGGTACCGATCTGCGTATGATAAAACGCACAATTTAGCAGTTACAAGTTCCTACAAATACAATAAAAAATGGAATTTTGGAGCCAATTTCACCTTACAAACGGGCCAACCAGTAACCTACCCGAACGGACAATATACCTACCAAGGAATTACCGTGCCGAGTTATGGATTGCGCAACGAAAATAACCTTCCGTTGTACCACCACTTAGATGTTTCAGCTACCTTAACACCGAAACACAACGAAGCAAAAAAATGGAAAGGCGAATGGGTTTTTAGTATCTACAATGTATATGCTCGAAAAAATGCGGCATCTATTAGTTTCCGTCAAAACCAAGATTCAGGACAAAATGAAGCAATAAAATTATCCATCTTCGGAATGGTGCCAGCTGTTTCTTATAACTTTAAATTCTAAATAATGAAAAACATAATCTACCTAGTAGCAATCTTATTATTTGTAAGTTGTGAAACTAAAGTCGATATTCCATTGGATACTGCCAACCCAAAATTGGTAATTGATGCCACTATTTTATGGCAAAAAGGCACTTCAGGCAGTACTCAAAAAATAAAACTTACCACAACAACCGATTTTTATAGTTCGTTAATCCCTGTAGTTTCAGGTGCAACGGTTTTAGTTACTAATAGCACCAATACTATTTTCACATTTACAGAAATACCTAATACTGGTGAATATGTTTGTACTAATTTCAATCCAGTTATCAATGAAAGTTATACTTTAAACATCCAATATGCTGGGCAAAACTATTCGTCTACCGAAAAACTTTTGGCTACACCAACAATAGATACTATAGAACAAACCACCGTACAAGGATTTGGAAGCGATGTAATACAGGTTAAATTCTTTTTTCAAGATAATAGTTCAGAAGTAAATAATTATTTAATTGGAGTGAAAAATTCGGCAGTAGTTGCTCCAGAATACCGAGCACAAAAAGATGAATTTTTCCAAGGAAATCAGATGTTTGGCTTTTATTCGGATAAAGATTTAAAAGCAGGAGATCAATTGCTATTTAGTTTAGAAGGAATTTCACTGCGCTATTATAATTATATGGAAAAATTAACAAATATAGCAGGAAGTAGTGGAGGAAGCCCCTTCTCTACTCCACCTGCAACACTTCGTGGCAACATTATCAATCAATCCAATGAAAACGATTACCCTTTAGGATATTTCCATTTATCGGAAATAGATACAAGGAATTATACAGTTAATTAAGTTATAAAGTTTCGGGTTGCGAGTTTCGGGTTGCGAGTTTCGAGTTTAAAAAAAGTATATATTACTAATAAAATATTACTTTTGAAATATTATAAACTTTGAACTTGAAACATTAAACCCGAAACATTAACCCGAAACAAAAAAAATGTCCTCACACCATATAGTCCGCGATGATCAAGAACCTGCATTAATTATAGCTAATGGGGCTTCTTGTAGTTTTGAATTACTAGGGCAATTACTAGAATGGTCGCCAATTGTGGTAGTTTTAGACAGTGCCATGGAACGCGTTTTACAATTAGACATCAAAGTGGATGTGCTTTTAGGAGATTTTGACGGCGATTTTAATCCCGAAATTTACAAAGAAAAACAGTATCCTTTAGAGATCGTTCATACCCCAAACCAAGACAAAACCGACTTAGAAAAAGCCTTAGACTATCTTGTAGAAAAAGGACACAAAGCAGTAAATATCGTATGGGCAACTGGAAAACGAGCAGATCATACCATCACTAACATTACCAATATTATTCGCTATCGAAATAAACTAAAAATTGTAATTCTAGACGACCATTCTAAAATATTTTTATTACCAAATAGATTCGAAAAATGGTATACTGCAAACACTCCTATTTCGTTAATTCCTATTGGAAAAGTATCAGGAATTACAACCAAAAACCTCTTTTATCCCCTGCAAAACGAAGAATTAACAATGGGATACCGAACTGGAAGTAGCAACCACGTTACTAAAGACGGAATAGTTTCAATCACCCATTTAGAAGGAGATTTATTATTAATGGAATGTTTGGATTAAAACATTTACATTATGAGTAATTTTCTTATATTTGATAAAGAGAAATAAAAAATGAAGAACAAAATTACGGTCGAAAAAACTACTTTACACCCAAGAAATATACATCGATTTTCCTACGATTTCAAAAAATTAATCAACAATTCCCCCGAATTGGAAGCATTTGTTTTTACAAACGAACACGCCGTAGAATCTATAGATTTTAGTAATCCAGATGCTGTAAAAGCACTTAATAAAGCATTACTTATTTCGGATTACGACATCATCAATTGGGATATTCCTAAAAATTATCTTTGCCCGCCTATTCCAGGAAGAGCCGATTATATTCATTATATATCCGATTTATTAGGCGAATCCAATAACGGGACTATCCCCGAAGGAGAAAATATTATTGGCTTGGATATTGGAATTGGAGCCAATTGTATTTATCCAATTATTGGTTTTTCTGCCTATAATTGGAGTTTTGTAGGAACGGATATTGATGAAAATGCGATACAAAATTGCAAGAAAATCATATCCGAAAACCCTAAATTAATAGATGCTATAAGCCTACAATTGCAAGCCGAACCAAGATATATTTTCAAAAATATTATTCTTCCAGAAGATAAATTTGCTTTTACTATTTGCAATCCTCCTTTTCATTCCTCTCAAGAGGAAGCAACAAAAGCAACAATACGAAAACTAAACAACCTTGAAAACACTAGAACTACAAAGCCAGTATTGAATTTTGGTGGACAAAATGCCGAACTTTGGTGCAGTGGTGGCGAAATTGGTTTTATTACCCAAATGATTTATGAAAGTGTAAAATACCCATTGCAATGCTTTTGGTTTACCACATTAGTTTCTAAAAAAGACAATTTAAAAAGCCT
>CANGCT010000031.1 GCA_947452415.1 Flavobacteriaceae bacterium | reverse complement strand
CTCGTCTTTCTTCTTCATGGAAGTAGAAAAATGAAAGTCGCAATAGTGACACGCTTGCTTGCAGAATGGGATGTGAATGTATATGCCGCTCATTTTTTAGTGTTCAGTGTTCAGTGTTCATTTTGTGCTTGCTGTAAACTGAGCACTGAACACTGAGCACTATTTTTTTACTCGTTCTTCGTTTTGTTTTACAAATGCATCCCAACCTGAATAACTTTTCTCGCCAACCACTTTTCCGGAATTGAAAAAATGACAAACCGCAGCGGCCAAACCATCAGTGGAATCCAAATTTTTAGGTAATGTTTTCAATCCTAATAGTTGTTGGAGCATTTTGGCTACTTGTTCTTTGGTGGCATTTCCGTTTCCGGTGATGGCCATTTTTATTTTTTTGGGCTCGTATTCGGTAATCGGAATATCTCTCGAAAGTCCCGCTGCCATTGCCACTCCTTGCGCTCTACCTAGTTTCAACATGGACTGCACATTTTTACCAAAAAAAGGTGCTTCAATAGCAATTTCATCCGGATGATGGGTATCAATTAGTTCGATAGTTCGTTCAAAAATAACTTTAAGTTTTTGATAATGGTTGTCGTATTTACTCAAAATCAATTCATTCAACTGAACAAATTCCATTTTTTTGTTGACTACTTTTATCAATCCAAAACCCATAATGGTGGTTCCAGGGTCGATTCCTAATATGATGCGTTCGTTTGCCAAATTGTTTTTGGAAGAATTAATCTTCTGTTTTTAGGTTAAAAAAATCATTCAATCGTTCCTCTATCAATTGTTGATTGGGTAAGAACTCTTTGTATTTTTCTGGTAAAATTACCGATGTAGAATAGGTTGCAATACCAATGGGATTTTGCGTGTTTTTTAAAGAATATTCCACCACAGTACGATCTTTATATTTGCAAATTATTATTCCGATAGAATCGTTTTCATTTGGCAATTTTATTTTATCATTTAATACATTCAAATAGAATTCCATTTTGCCTTTATGTTCTGGTTCAAAATCATTTATTTTCAAATCAACTGCGACTAAACACTGCAAAGATCGATGGTAAAGTAATAAATCAATTTTATATTCTTTATCATTTACATTTAAGTTAAATTGACTTCCAACAAAAGTAAAATGATGTCCCATTTCAATCAGAAATTTTCTAACATTTTTTATTAATTCTAATTCCAACTCTCGTTCTGAATGAAAATCATTTAGCTCTAAAAAATCAAAAATATAATGATCTTTTACTGCTAAAATAGCTTGGTTCTTTATTTTCTCAGGAACAGTTTCATCAAAATTAGTTTGATTTAACAGATATTTTTCATAAGTTTTATTTTCAATTTGATGCGTTAAAACATCTTTTGTCCAGCCAAATTTCTTAGTCGCTATTGTATAAAATTGCCTTTGTATGTTGTCTTTGCATTTACTCATAATAACAATATGCTTAGTCCAACTAATTTCTCCAACCAATGGTTGGAGATTTTCAATAGCATGATATTCTGAATAAAACTGTGCCATCAACCATAAATTGGTAACAGAAAATCCACTTACCTCTGGAAACTCTTTTTGCAATTCTTTTGACAAATTAGGCACAATAGATTTACCCCAACTTTCTATTTGCTTTTCTGAAATAGACTTCCCTATTTCCCAATATAGATTTATCAAATGAACATTTACAGCCTTTAAAGCTTCATATTGCGCCTGTCTTACCTTGTCGATTACATTGATAATGAAATCTTTTTGAATATCTTCCATATATATAATTTACAAATTCCTTAAAATATTTATCGCTTCATGTTCAAAGTTTTCTGTTTCTTTGTACTAATGATTTCAATTCCTCACAAAGCTACACAATTCTTGGTTTTTTCAGTCAAACTTTTGATTGTTGTTGGCGCATTTTATTTTATTTACAATCAATTAGCAAGTAATGACAAACTAGATTGGGACAAGTTTCTAATCTTGTTTCATAAAAATCAATCGTTTGCAGGAATTTCTTTCATCTTATTTTTTAGTTTTTTGAATCGTTTTTTCGAAATTTTGAAATGGCAAAATCTAGCCCAAGTAGTAAAACCTATTTCTGTAAAAGAAGCAACGAAACAAGTTCTTGCCGCATTAAATTTGGGGGTTTTTACTCCCGTTGGCGTAGGAGAATATGCTGGAAAAGCATTGTATTTTGAAAAAAAAGAAACAAAAAAAATTATTTTTCTGAATCTAATTTGCAACGGAATTCAAATTCTTGCAACTGGTATATTCGGAATTATTGGAATGCTTATTTTAGGCTATTGGCTTTGGAGTTTAGGAATAGTATTAATTATTATAGCCTTTGTATTATTTTCCTTTTTTACTAAAAAAATCAAAATCAAAGGGTATTCTATTGAGAAATTAGTAGAACGAATTAATGAAATTCCGAAAAGAATCCATCAAAAAAATATGTTTTTAGGTTTCTGCCGTTATTTGGTTTTTTCACACCAATACTATTTTTTATTTGTAGCATTTGATGTGGATTTACCCTACACAACTTTAATGGCATCCATTACTACCGTTTATTTTTTAGCCTCTATTATTCCGAGTTTTCAGTTTTTAGACTTTGCTTTAAAAGGAAGTTTGGCTGTTTATTTCTTCGGATTGCTTGGCGTTAATGAATGGATTGTGGTTTTCGTAACTACCTTGATGTGGTTTTTAAATGTAGTTTTGCCCGTAATTATTGGCAGTTATTATGTATTGATTTTCAAAATTCATAAGCCTACTATTTCTAATAATTTACCTTAAAATTTTTAAGTATGATTGAAGTCGTTTTATATTTGATAGCAGCAATTTATGTGGTTTTTATAGCCCAATTAATTTATGGTTTTAATAAAGTGAAAACTTTTGAAATAACCGAGGTAAATCCTAAAACTACATTTTCCATAATCGTTCCGTTTAGAAATGAAGCGAAAAATTTGCCAAAACTTTTAAAATCCATTTCAAAATTAAATTATCCTAAAGAATTATTTGAAATTATTCTAGTGGATGATTTTTCTACCGACACTTCCGAAAGAATTTGCATCCAATGGCGAATGGAGAATGGGCTAATTGAAAGCACTCTTTTAGAAAATTTACGCCTTTCTAATTCTCCTAAAAAAGATGCAATTTCAAGAGCAGTCCCAATTTTAAAACACGATTGGATGGTTACTACCGATGCCGATTGTGTTGTGACTAAAAAATGGCTTTTAACTTTGGATAATTTCATACAACAAAACAATCCCGAGATGGTGATTGGAGCCGTAGTTTATAAAACTAAAAATAACTGGTTTCATCATTTTCAACAGCTTGATTTAATGAGCTTACAAGGAACCACCATTGGAAGTTTTGGAATTGGAAAACCGTTTATGTGTAACGGAGCAAATTTTGCTTATACCAAAAAATTCTTCCAGGAACTTGGCGGTTTTGGAGGAATCAATAGCACTGCAAGTGGGGATGATGTATTACTATTACAAAAAGCTGTTACAGCCAATACGGATAAAGTTCTTTATTTAAAAAATGCAGAATTTATTGTAAAAACAAAGCCAGAAAACGATTTGTTTGTGCTTTTTATGCAACGGGTTCGTTGGGCTAGCAAAACTACGAGCTATAAAAACATTTATGCTAAATCACTAGCTGTAGTTGTTTTATTGATGAATCTTTCTCTGGTACTAGGTTTTGGGTTTTGGGTTCTGGGTATAATTGGAATTAGTAATTTGAGTATTGTTTTTTTAATAAAATATTTCCTAGATTTCATTTTACTCTATAGGTCTAATCTATATTTAAATAAAGGAAAGTTTTTGCTTCCACTAGCAAGCAGTTTAATATATCCTATTTTTTCAAGTATAGTTGGTATTTACTCTTTGTTTGGAAGTTTTACTTGGAAACAAAGACACTTTAGTAAGTAAATTTTTACAAAAATTCCCTTTTTTATAAGAAAACACTTATAAATGATTATTTTTGAGAAAAAAAATGATTAGATATTCCCCCTTATCTATCTTAATCTTTTTTCTACTCACTTTTCTTCCTGTTTTTGGGCAAGAAAGAATTTCTGAAAAAGATTTTACGGTACATTATTACTCAACTCGATTAGAATTGGAATTTGATAAATCAAAAGCTCCTAGTTCTATTAAAGTAACCAATGCTTTGTCAAATAATGAAGTGCCTATAGAAAAAACTACCAATCCGAATTTTTTTATTATTAATTCTGTAAAACCTTCTCAGTTTTACAAAATAGAGTATGCTTTAAATAATGCTAAAACATCCGTTTTGTCTAGCGTAACTGTAGCCTCCAAATCGGCTTCAACGGGAACCATAACGGTATATTTTAACCATACCGTTGACACTACTTTCAGTCAAACACAAAATGCAGTTAATCTTTCTAATACGTTAGATGATATGCTGATTACCTGCATTAATAATTGTGTTACTACCTTAGATATTGCAATTTACAACTCCTATTCCCCATCTGCTACTACAGGTATTGCAGGTGCAATTAATGCTGCTTACGCCAGAGGAGTTCAGGTTCGTGTTATTTATGACGGTAGTACAAGTAGTATAATGATACCCTTGTTAAATAGTAGTATTCCAATATTAGCCAGTCCAACTACTTCTTCTTATGGAATTATGCATAATAAATTTGTTGTTTTTGATGCCAATAATAGCAATCCTAATCTTCCATATGTATGGACTGGCTCTACCAATTGGACAGCTGCACAAATTGATGGCCCAGACAGAAATAGTGTCATTACTATTCAAGACCAGACTTTAGCTTTAGCTTATACTATGGAATTTGAAGAAATGTGGGGAGGATCTGCAGCAACTCCAAATACAACTACTTCTAAATTCGGTCCTTATAAAGCCAATAATACCCCTCACAATTTTATTATAGGAGGAAAAACTGTAGAAAGCTATTTTAGCCCTTCTGATGGAACCACACCTAAAATTATTGAGGCAATTAACTCTGCCAATACCGATATTGAAATTGCTGTAATGAATTTTACTAGAACCGACATTAGTAGTGCTTTATTAAGCAAATATAATAATGGCTTTACCAATATTAATGTTTTATTAGACAGTAGTAATCCATCTGGAAATCAAATCACAACTTTGCAAGCTGGACTACTTCCTAATCATGCTTTAATTGATGGTGCTTCGGGAATTATGCACCATAAATTTATGGTTGTAGATAATTTTAATAGCGCTTCCGATCCTTTAGTTTTAGTTGGATCTCATAATTGGAGCACGGCTGCAGAGACTAAAAATGATGAAAACACATTAATTATTCATGATGCAAATATTACAAATCAATATTTTCAGGCTTTTGCATCTATGTACCAAATAGCAGGAGGTACTCTATATAATGTAGAAAATACTACTGATGAGAAAAGTGTTTTGAAAATAGTTCCAAACCCAAACAATGGGATTTTCAATATTGTATCTGCTAACAATTTGGAAAATTTAGAACTAACTATTTATGATGTTTTAGGAAAAAGAATTGCAACCCAAAATTTTAATTTTTTCAACACTACTAGTATGGATTTAAGCACTGAATCGGCGGGTTTTTATTTTATAGAAGCTAATGCAGACGGAAAGAAATACCATTATAAATTTATAAAAAAATAAAATAGGATAATTTATTTTATTTTTCTGTTTTTATAATAACGGGTAAAATAAATTGGGTTTTTACTGGAATTCCGCGTTTTATTGCGGGATTTACTTTTGGAAAATCAACTAATTTTATTTTTAAAATACTATCAATTTTAATTGTGTCGTAAGCGACTGTATCCTTTGGAAATTGTGGTTCAAATTGCATGGTAGCATTAGAATTTACAGTTACTTTTACTTCTATGGTGTCAAGTTTTGGAAATAAAATTTTTAAAGTATCTACGCTTAATTTTTGTTGGATAGTATTTGCAAGAAATTCGAAAAAACACTGTTTTTGTTGTACGGGATTTGTTAGTTTTTCACAATCTACAATAGACGGATATTGGTCTACTTCTTTCCAATTGATTTCTTTAATTTGCTGGTCTAGCAACTCCTTTTCAGAAGGTACTTGCTTCTCAAAATATTGACAAGACTGAAGGATACTAACTAACAGTAAAAAACTTATCTTTTTCAAATACTTATTTTTTGGATTCTAAATAATCAGTATATTTTTTATCAAACCATTCTTTCTTGGTTTGTTGAGCTTCTGCTTTTTTATTTTTATATAACATACCGTATTTCTCAGAATAAATTGCAATCTTGATAGTATAGGTATAAAATTCTTCTTTAGTGAGTTGGATATTTGAGTCGTTTTGTTTCTGAAAAAAATCAAAAAAAAGTGCATCGAAATCTTTCTTATCAAAAGCCCAAACCACTTTTTTGTATTTATGATATATAGATTCTTTTATAATAGCATCACTATCTAAAGTCTTCTTGTCTTGTGCCAAAGCGGTGCTTACGGAACAGGATAAAAATACTATATAAACTACTATGTATTTTATTTTTTTCATACTACCCTTCAAAAATAGTAAAAATTTACAAATTTTCCTAAAAGCAAAAAAGCCATCCACAATAAAGTGGAAAGCTTTTCATTGGTCTAACTACTAAACCATGCTATGGGTTACAAATCCATAGCGAAAACAACACAACTAATTTTGAATGACTTACTAAATTCTTTTTTAATTTAGAAAATTCATTTCTTTTGCTTTATGGGCAAAAAAGCACTTTGTTTCCAAAGTGCTTTTAATATTTTTCCCAATTTTAGCGGTCTGGACGGGACTCGAACCCGCGACCCCATGCGTGACAGGCATGTATTCTAACCAACTGAACTACCAAACCATCGCTTTATTGCGGTTGCAAATATACACCCATTTTCTATATTCGCAAACGTTTCTATCTATTTTTTTAGTTATTTTTTTACCGTTTAACCAAACATTTGTTTTTCAGCTAAGTAGGTTGTAAGGATTTTCTCAAAATTTGCTCCCACATTAACTGGAACGTACTTTATTTTGTTTTGCGCACATGCCATCGACAAACTTTTAAAGTAACTTTGAAGTGTTTTTTCGTATTCCTCTTTTACATTTTCGGCAAATAGATTGACAATTTCACCTGTTTCTATGTCAATAAACTTACGTGGTGTGTTGTCAAAATCAAAATTGAGTTCTCTTTTTTCATCAATAACATGAAATAAAACTACTTTGTGTTTGTTGTGTTTTAAGTGCTGCAAAGCATTAAACAAGGCTTCTTGATTGTCTTCCTGAAACATGTCTGTAAAAATGACAATCATGGAACGACGGTGCATTTTTTCGGCAATTTGATGTAAAAAAGTAATCGTGTCGGTAGATTTTGCTTGTTTTGGAGAAACTAATAAATCTTCTAGTTTGTGCAATAACATTCGGTGGTGACGGTCGCTTCCTTTTTCTGGAGCATAGTATTCATAATTATCTGAAAATACACTTAACCCAACAGCATCTCGTTGCTTTTTAAGCAAACTCATAAGCACAGCAGAGGCCAATACTGAAAATCCGATTTTGCTTTCGTAAAAGGGCTGGTTGGACTCTAACTTTGGATAATGCATGGAAGAGGAATTGTCTATAATTAAATGACAACGAAGGTTGGTTTCTTCTTCAAATCGTTTTGTGTATAATCTATCGGTTTTGGCAAATAATTTCCAATCGATGTGCTTGGTGCTTTCTCCAACGTTGTAGGTTTTATGCTCGGCAAATTCGGCAGAAAAACCATGAAAAGGAGATTTGTGCATTCCAGAAATAAAGCCTTCTACCACCTGGTTAGCTAATAGTTCTAGATGTTTGAAACCAGAAATGAGTTCTTTTTGTTCTTCTATCTTCATAGTTCAAAAGTAACAAAAAAATGTTTATGTGTTTAGAAAGTTTATGAATTTAGTGGTTTTAAAATTGATTATTTTAAAAAAGGCCGCAACTATTTTAGCCCTGACAGAAGTGGAAATCCTGGCATTGCGTATAGGAATAGTTGTATTTAATTGCTTAGTTCTGAGCAATGACAGATTGCAACGCATGGCAGGAATGACGTTTACCAAAAATGCCTAATGTTTCGCTCCTGAAAAAAATTAGGCATAAAAAAAGTCTGGCGATTGCCAAACTTGATTTATTTATTTTTTTAGAAACTACAACAATGCGTCGATAGCATCGGTATAGGTCTTTTTGGGAGCAACGCCCACTTGACGTCCAACTACTTCTCCGTTTTGAAAAATCAACACGGTGGGAATGTTTCTAACACCGTATTTTGCAGCAAATTCTTGGTTGGCATCTACGTCAACTTTTCCTACAACTGCTTTTCCTTCGTATTCGCCATGAATTTCATCGATAACTGGTCCAACCATTCTACATGGTCCACACCATGCTGCCCAAAAATCTACTACTACTGGTTTGTCTGATTTTAATACTACTTCGTCAAAAGTAGCATCTGTTATTGCTAATGCCATATATTTTTTTGTTTAAAGTTTATGAGTTTGAAAGTTTATTGTTAAACTTCGCAAACAGTATTGATTAATTTTTGAAGTACAAAGATAAAGAAACATTTCACTTACCTAATGTAACATGTATTACTTTTAGCTATTTTTTAATTGATTAAATTGATTAATTGAGTTTAAAGTTAACTTGTATCAAATCTAATTCGGTTAATAGCTCTTTGGTGATTTTGACTTTTAGCTTCCTACTTGCCATTTCTAGAGTAGTAATTCTTTTCACTTGTTCAATTGCAACAGTCTCATTTTCAATTAAATCTTCTTCCATCACTTCAGTAATATCTAGATTTTCGATATCGGTATCTTCTTCATTATTTAAAATTAAAACTGGCTCCAATGGTTTAACCACCTCTACAGGCTTAGAGATAATTTCGGTTTCTATAACTTCAAAATTCACGGCGTTTTCACCACTATTTGCTTTAAAAACCTCATTTAATTTTTGAATTAAATTAGGATGCAAATCTAGGATATTCAACTGAATGGAAAGTTTTTTAGCAAATGTTGGTAACACATCGGCCAATAATTTAGCATCTTGAAAGGTAATTCTTGGATCGGATTTCTTTCCGGTTTCTCTATTTACCCAACCATCTTTTACATTGATTTTGAAATAAATAAATTGGTTATTCACTAAAAAATGACGGAATTTTAAATATTCTTCATCAAATATTCTGAAATCATGGCTTTCGTCGTACCCTTCTAAAGTGAACATTGCCCAATCTTTTCCGTTTTTACCAGTGCGGTATTGCACGTTGGTTACAATACCTCCAAAGGTTAGGGTTTTGCCAACCAAAGTTTCTAAACTTTTTAAATTCGCCAAACGAACATTGCAGAAATATTTCATTTCAAATCGGTAATCGTCTAGCGGATGCCCGGAAATGTAAATACCAACCACTTCTTTTTCTTTAGCTAATTTTTCCATGGTGCTCCAATCGTCGCAAGGAGGTACTACGGGCTCAGCAATTTGAACATCACTACTTTCGCCAAACAAACTCACTTGCGAGGAATTTTCGTTTTCTTGAAATTTCGATCCATAACGGATGGCTTTTTCCAAAAAGGTAATTCCTTCACCTTCTATATGGAAATATTGTGCTCGATGGGTATTGTCAAAACAATCGAAACCACCGGCATAAGCCAAACTTTCAAATGCTTTTTTGTTGGCTGCACGCAAATCGATTTTTTTAGCCAAATCGAAAATAGATTTATAGGGAGCGTCTTTTCTATTTTGCACAATAGTATCTACAGCATTGGCTCCCACCCCTTTAACAGCTCCTATTCCAAAACGAACGGCATAGTTATCATTTACTGTGAATTTATAAAACGATTCGTTTACATCGGGCCCAAGAACATTTAATCCCATGCGTTTGCATTCTTCCATAAAAAAGGAAACTTGCTTGATGTCGTTCATATTGTTAGATAAAACCGCAGCCATATATTCGGCTGGATAATTGGCTTTAAGATAGGCTGTTTGATATGCAATCCAAGCATAACAAGTAGAGTGCGATTTATTAAAAGCATATTCTGCAAATGCTTCCCAATCTTTCCAAATTTTTTCTAATTTATCAGCTGCATGACCTTTGGCTTCGGCTTGCGAAATGAATTTAGGTTTCATTTTATCTAGAACGTCCCGTTGTTTTTTTCCCATTGCTTTACGCAAAACGTCGGCATCCCCCTTAGAGAAATCGGCTAATTTTTGCGACAAAAGCATTACTTGTTCTTGGTAAACAGTAATTCCGTAGGTGTCCTTAAGTAATTCTTCGCAGGCATCAATATCGTAAACAATTTCTTCTTCGCCATTTTTTCGTTTAATAAAACTAGGAATATAGGCAATTGGACCTGGTCGATAAAGCGCATTCATGGCAATTAAATCCGGAAAAACCGTTGGCTTCAATTCCTTCATGTATTTTTGCATTCCGGGACTTTCGTATTGAAAAATACCCACCGTTTCTCCGCGTTGGAAAAGTTCGTAGGTTTTTAAATCATCAATAGGAAACTCATCGGGATTGATGTCTTTACCAGTTCTATATTTTACTAATTTTACAGTATCTTTTATCAAAGTTAGGGTCTTCAAACCCAAGAAGTCCATCTTTAATAATCCGGCACTTTCTACAACCGAGTTATCAAATTGGGTAACATATAAATCGGAATCTTTGGCGGTTGCCACCGGAACGAAATTGGTAATATCGTCTGGGGTGATAATAACCCCGCAAGCATGAATACCGGTGTTTCTTAAATTCCCTTCTAGAATTTGCGCCTGTTGGATGGTTTCTCCACCTAAATCGGAAGCCTTACCAAGGGCAATTAACTCTTTTACTTTATCAAAATCTTCTGGGCGGAGTGCTTTTTTAAGGCTCGCATCGTCCATGGAAAATATTTTAGCCAAATTTAAATTCAACGGAATTAACTTGGCAATTTTATCGGCTTCAAATAATGGCAAATCCAATACACGAGCGGTATCGCGAACCGAAGATTTGGCAGCCATGGTTCCGTAAGTGATAATTTGTGCTACTTGTTTGGAACCGTATTTTTGGATTACATAATCCATAACTTTACTTCTTCCTTCGTCATCAAAATCGATATCAATATCGGGAAGGGAAACCCTGTCTGGATTTAGAAATCTCTCAAAAAGCAGGTTGTATAACAGTGGGTCAATATTAGTAATTCCGAGGCAATAAGCAACTACTGAACCCGCAGCAGAACCACGCCCAGGTCCAACTGAAACATCCATTTTACGTGCTTCGGCAATAAAATCTTGCACAATTAAAAAGTAACCAGGATAACCTGAGTTTTGAATGGTTAACAATTCAAAATCAATGCGTTCTTGGATTTCTGGTGTTATTTCTTTATACCTTCTTTTGGCTCCTTCAAATGTTAAATAATGAAGGAATTTATTTTCTCCTCTTTTTCCTGCATCAGCAATATCTTCTGCTACAAGGAATTCTTCAGGAATATCGAATTTTGGTAACAGAACTTCCCGTGCCAAATTGAAGATTTCAATTTTATCTACAATTTCGGAGATATTAGAAATGGCTTCGGGCAAATCGGAAAAGAGTTTTTTCATCTCTTCGCTCGACTTGAAATAATATTCTTGGTTTGGCAATCCAAAACGATAGCCACGACCACGCCCTACGGGTGTAGATTGTTTTTCGCCATCGCGAACACAAAGTAAAATATCGTGTGCGTTGGCATCTTTTTTATGGATGTAAAACGAATTGTTTGTAGCAACCGTTTTCACATTATGTTTTCTTGCTAATGTAATTAAAGAAGAGTTTACTCGGTTTTCATCTTCTTGGTTGTGGCGCATTAACTCGATATAAAAATCGGAGTCAAATTGTTCTTTCCACCAAATCAGTGCTTCTTCGGCTTGATTCTCGCCAAGATTTAATAGTTTATTGGGCACTTCGCCATACAAACTTCCCGAAAGGACAATAATATCTTCTTTATATTTTTGTAAGATTTCTCTGTCAATTCTTGGTACGTAATAAAAACCATCAGTATAAGCAATCGAAGACATTTTAGCTAGATTATGGTAGCCATTTTTATTTTTGGCTAACAAAACTATTTGGTATCCGTTATCTTTTCTAGTTTTATCTTTGTGATTATCACATACAAAAAATTCACAGCCTACAATAGGCTTGATGATGGTTTCAGTTGGTGTTTCACCAGCTTCAATAGCAGTTTTATTTTTGGTTTCTGCATTTTTATTGTGATATAAAATATCACGCACAAAGTGAAAGACTCCCATCATATTTCCAATATCGGTCATTGCAACCGCTGGCATTTTATTTTGAACTGCTGCAGCCACTAAATCTTTAACAGAAACGGTAGATTGCAATACAGAAAATTGTGTATGGTTATGCAAATGAACAAAATCGGTATCTATTAGGATTTGCTTATTTTCGGAAAGGGTTTCTTTGGAAAGAGGCACATTTCCTTTATCGCCAAATTGCTGACGAATTTTATCGGAAGCTTCTTTGAGATTGCTATGTTGTAAACCAATTAACGGAATTGATCTTGGGTTTTTCAGTTGAAAATCTTTGAAGAATTCTTGTTCGACTTGAAGTTCGGTTTTGGTGAAAACTTCGGTTCGAATTAATTCTAAAAAGCAACGGGTGGTTGCCTCCACATCGGCAGTGGCGTTGTGGGCTTCTGCAAATGGTTGGTTGAAAAGGTATTGGTGTAATTCGGTAAGCGTTGGTAATTTGAACTTGCCTCCTCTTCCTCCAGGTAGTTTTAATAAGGATGCGGTAACTTCGGTACAGGTGTCTAGAATTGGCATGGAAGACATTGGCGATTGGATTCCCATTCGGTAGAATTCGCAACCCATAATATTGACATCAAAACCTAAATTTTGACCTACAATAAACTTGGCTTTTGAAAGAGCAGTATTGAATTTATCCAACATCTCTTTTAATGAAACCCCTTGTTGAAGGGCTAATTCGGTAGAAATTCCGTGAATACGTTCGGCATCGTACGGAATATTATAACCTTCTGGTTGTATCAAATAATCTTGATGCTCCAGTAGATTTCCCATTTCGTCATGCAACTGCCATGCAATTTGGACGCATCTAGGCCAGTTGTCGGTGTCGGAAATTGGTGCTGCCCATTTTTTAGGAAGTCCGGTGGTTTCGGTGTCGAATATTAAATACATATTTTATAAGATTCCAAATTGAAAAATTCCAAATTCCAATTGTTGCCACTAAAAATTGGTGCTTGGAATTTGTATATTGAGATTTATCAAAAGTACATTTTAAGGAACAAATTGTCAATTTTAGTTATTAACAAAAATAAAAATGGCTTGCTAATTAGCCCCGGGTGAAGTGGAAATCCTGGCATTGCGATAGATGGAATAGTGTTAGTAGATTACTTGGTTCCTCGCAATGCCAGATTGGAACGGAAAACGGGAATTTGGTTTGGGATAGATCCCGAACGTTTCGCTTTAAATAAAAAAAACCATTCGAATTATCGAATGGTTTCTGTAGTATAATAAGTTTGAAAAACTAGTATCTTCCTCTGTTACCTTCACCACTGTTTCTATCGTTGTAACCACCGCCACCACGAGAATTACCTCCACCATTGTAACCACCACCTGAGCGGTTGTTAGAAAAAGATTTTCTTTCTCCTTCTGGTTTTGGTTCTGATTTGTTAACTACAATTGTACGGCCATCAACAGTTGCTCCGTTCAATTCAGCTATTGCTTTTTCAGCTTCTTCATCGCTTTCCATTTCAACAAAACCAAATCCTTTACTTCTTCCAGTAAATTTATCCGTAATGATTTTAACAGAACTTACAGATCCGTACACTTCAAAAGACTCTCTTAAATCTGCTTCCTCAATACTCCAAGGAAGACTTCCAACAAAAATATTCATAATTTTATTTTAAAATTCATGTCAAAGATACTTAAAAAAAAGGTGTAATCTATTATAAATTAGACTTTAATTCTTTTTTAACAAAAAAAAACCATTTGTTGTTACAAATGGCAATTATAAAGTAATTAGTAATTATATGCTTAAGGCGCAGTTTGAACTGGCTCTTTATAAAATGTTCCGTATTGAAAATTAACTTGTTCGCCTCCCAATGGATTGCCGCTTGTGTTAATTGCGTTAAACTTAAAATTTCCTGAAACAGTATCGCCTGTATTTTCGGTAATACTAATTTCTCCATTACTCCCTTCAACGTTTAATACTGTTATTTTTGCATTATTTCCTCCACCAACAATTGTAACCACATCACCAGCTTTATAACTATTTCCTGGGGAAGCGACTTTAACAGATGTTACTACTCCAGCAGCATTAGCAATTACTGCAAGAGTAAGTCCACTGCCTGTCCCTGTATTGGTAGTTTGATGTGAATTTGGACAAACATATTCTCCACTCACCAAAGAACAATCGGATACGTACCCAGATCCTCCTGATACCATATAGCCACTCATCTTAGCAACAGGTCCGTAAATAAGATTAGTTTGATACTGTAAAGAAACAGAATTAAAGGTAGAGCTATAAGTTGCTTTAGTATTTGTGTCAATGGTTCCTAAATAATAAGTTCCTAAAGCCCCACTTGCTACATTTAAATTCAATTGTTCGTCTTGAGCTAAAGCAACAAAAGAAATAATACCCGTAGAGGTAGATTTATATACTTTTACATCTAAAGCTCTAAACAAAACACCATCTCTATAAGCCTGAAAACCAGGATTGTTAAATTTCACATCGTTAGTACACGATACAAATACAACTAAAATCAAAATAAGGGAAACTAATTTTTTCATTTTAAACTTAATTTATTACTACAAAAATAGGTTTTTATCATTAAAACTCCAAGTTAAACTATTTTTTATTTAGTATTAGTTAGAATGAAAAAGTTTTATATCTTTGCAAACTTAATTAACAGAGGTCGAGAACCTCAATTTAATCACAAGATTTTATGTCAGTAAAAATTAGATTACAAAGACACGGTAAAAAACAAAGACCTTTTTACTGGATCGTAGCGGCAGATGCCCGCGCTAAAAGAGATGGTAGATTCCTTGAAAAATTAGGAACTTATAATCCGAACACCAATCCTGCAACTATTGAATTAAACCTTGACCAAGCGGTTCAATGGTTACACAATGGAGCACAACCTACAGAAACCGCAAGAGCTATCCTTTCTTACAAAGGAGCTTTATTGAAACACCACCTTGATGGAGGTATTCGCAAAGGTGCTTTAACTCAAGAACAAGCAGATGCTAAATTAGCAGCTTGGATTGAGGATAAAGCTGGAAAAGTAGATGCTAAAAAAGAAGGTTTATCGAAAGCACAAATTGACGCTAAAGCGAAAGCTTTGAAAGCAGAAAAAGTTGCTAATGAAAAACGTATCAATGCTGCTGCAGATGCTTTAAAAGCTGCTGAGGCACCAGAAGTTGTAGAAGAAGATGCTGTTGAGGAAACTCCAATTGCTGAAGTTGCTGCTGAAGAAGTTGCTGTAGAGGAAACTCCAGTTGCTGTAGACGAAACTCCTGCTGCTGAAGTTGCTACAGAAGAAGCTCCTGCAGCAGAAGAAAATAACGAAACTACGGAGGCTTAATAAAATTGCGATAATGCGTAAAGAAGATTGTTTCTATTTAGGCAAAATTGCAAAAAAATTTAGTTTCAAAGGCGAAGTACTAATCTATTTAGATACAGACGAGCCAGAGTTATATGAAAATATGGAATCGGTTTTTGTTGAATTCAACAAAAACTTGGTTCCATTTTTTATTGAAAATTCTTCCTTACATAAAAATGACTTTCTACGAGTTAAATTTGAAGATGTAGACGACGAAACAGAAGCAGACAGCATTCTGAATTGCGATGTTTACCTTCCTATATCTATGTTGCCAAAACTAGAGGGTAACAAATTCTATTTTCATGAAGTAATTGGTTTTGAAATTGAAGACCAACGTTTGGGGATTTTCGGAAAGATTGTCTCCATAAACGATACCTCAGCACAGCCACTTTTTGAAGTTTTGAATGGCAATGTTGAAATTCTTGTTCCAATGATTGATCAGTTCTTGGTTAAAATTGATAGAGAAAACAAGAAAGTAATCATGGATTTACCGGAAGGTTTAGTGGAGATGTATTTATAATTGATAATTACTAGTTGATAATTACAATTGGAATTATCAACTAGTATTTCACCCAATATTTCGTTATCAATTATCCATTGTCAATTATCAATTAACATGTTTCAATTCAAACAATTTTCAGTTTCCCAAGACCGTTGCGCTATGAAAATAGGCACCGACGGAGTTTTACTTGGTGCTTGGTGCCCAATAGACAATAATCCTTCTTCTATATTAGATGTTGGAGCAGGCACAGGGATTTTATCTCTAATGCTTGCCCAAAGAAGCAATGCACAACAAATTGATGCATTAGAAATTGATGAAGACGCCTACGAACAATGCGTAGAAAATTTTGAAAACTCACCTTGGGGTAATCGTTTATTTTGTTATCACGCAGGCTTGGACGAGTTTGTGGAAGAGCCCGAAGACGAATACAACATTATCCTATCCAACCCTCCTTTTTATTCTGAAGATTACAAATCCGACAATTCACAACGCGATTTAGCACGATTTCAAGACGCTTTGCCTTTTGAAGATTTAATTGAGGCCGCTGATTTATTGCTTTCGGAAAACGGAATTTTTGCCGTAATCATTCCATTTAAAGAAGAAGAAAAATTCATTGATTTGTGTGCCGAAGTAGAACTTTTTCCTATAAAAGTAACCCGAGTAAAAGGCACTCCAACTACCGAAATCAAACGAAGTTTGTTGGCTTTTAAACGCTATGAATTAAGCACCTTAACTGCCGATGAATTGGTTATCGAAACAGCAAGACACCAATACACTGAAGAATATATAGAACTTACCAAAGCATTTTATCTTAAAATGTAAATTCTCTATTTGTCAAATTTTTCCTTTCTTTTTCCTAAATAATTATCATATCTACAAAATTTATAACATTTGTTGAATGAAATACTAAATATGTTTATGTAAATTTGCAAACGATGTAGTAGTAGTTTTTGACTAATTACTAATCCCTAATTACTAATCACTTATAAAGATGAAACCAGATTTATTTCAAGCTCCCGATTATTACTTGCTAGACGATTTACTAACCGAAGAACATAAATTAGTTCGTGATTCTGCCCGTGCTTGGGTAAAACGCGAAGTATCTCCTATTATAGAAGACTATGCACAACGCGCAGAATTCCCAAAACAAATCATTAAAGGTTTGGGAGAAATTGGTGGTTTTGGCCCCTATATTCCAGAAGAATATGGTGGCGCAGGATTAGACCAAATCTCTTATGGATTAATCATGCAAGAAATTGAAAGAGGAGATTCAGGAGTTCGTTCTACCTCCTCCGTGCAATCTTCTTTAGTGATGTATCCTATTTGGAAATTCGGAACCGAAGAACAACGTCAAAAATACTTACCAAAATTAGCAACTGGAGAATTCATGGGATGTTTCGGCTTAACCGAACCCGATCATGGTTCCAACCCAAGCGGAATGACCACTAATTTTAAAGATATGGGCGACCATTATTTATTGAATGGTGCCAAAATGTGGATTTCCAATGCGCCTTTTGCAGACGTTGCTGTAGTTTGGGCAAAAAATGAAGAAGGAAGAATCCACGGACTTATTGTAGAACGCGGTATGGAAGGCTTTACCACTCCAGAAACGCACAACAAATGGTCGCTTCGTGCATCCGCAACTGGAGAATTAATTTTTGATAACGTAAAAGTTCCTAAAGAAAATTTAATGCCAGGAAAATCTGGACTTGGAGCGCCAATGCAATGCTTGGACTCAGCGCGTTACGGAATTGCTTGGGGTGCCATCGGTGCTGCCATGGATTGCTATGACACTGCTTTGCGTTATGCAAAAGAGCGTATCCAATTTGACAAACCTATTGCTGGAACGCAATTACAACAAAAAAAATTAGCCGAAATGATTACCGAAATCACCAAAGCACAATTGCTAACTTGGAGATTAGGCGTCTTGAGAAACGAAGGTCGTGCAACCACGGCTCAAATCTCTATGGCAAAAAGAAATAACGTAGACATGGCAATTCACATTGCTCGTGAAGCACGTCAAATACTAGGCGGAATGGGAATTACAGGTGAATATTCTATTATGCGCCACAGTATGAACTTAGAGTCGGTAATCACTTACGAAGGAACTCATGACATCCACTTGTTAATTACAGGTGCCGATATTACTGGAATTCCAGCGTTTAAATAAAATAATTTGAAGCGAAAGGCTCGGGCATTTTTTCGATTCCATTTCCCGCTATCCATTACAATAAAAAGGTCCCGTTAACACTCGGGACCTTTTTATTTTCATTTCTATCGGGGCTAAAAAGTAAATATTTAGCTACTATTTAAAATTTAAATTAAACAATCATTAAAATTGATACAAAAAACTTCTCCCATTCGAGAGGCTTTTTTACTTTTACAGCAAAATTTACAAGATGAATATACCAACTATCAATCAAAATATTCAAGAATATAAAAATCAATTACTTACACATTCTTTATACGAAAAAGTAAAAACCATCGATGATTTACATTGCTTTTTAGAAAACCACATTTATGCCGTATGGGATTTTATGTCGTTATTAAAAGCCTTACAAAGCAAACTTACTTGCACCTCCACCCCATGGCTTCCTATTGGTAATCCAGAAATGCGTTATTTGATAAACGAAATAGTGGTTGCCGAAGAAACCGATTTAGCTTTAGACGGTTCCAGACAAAGCCATTTTGAAATGTATCTAGATGCCATGCAAGAATGTGGTGCCAAAACCCAAGACATAACTGCATTTATAGAAAATGTAAAGGCAACCCAAAATATTTTTGTTTCTATCAAACAAAGTAATTTGCATCCAAATGTAAAATCATTTTTAGATTTTACTTTCCGAGTAATTGAAGAAGGAAAAGCACATAACATCGCAGCAGCATTCACTTTTGGAAGAGAAGATTTAATTCCGAGTATGTTCACCGAAATTTTGAAGAATTTTCAAATTAATTTCCCAGAAACGGATCTTTCTAAATTGATTTACTATTTTGAAAGACACATTGAACTTGATGCCGATGAACATGGCCCAATGGCAATGCAAATGATTTCTGAATTGTGCGGTACTAATGAAACGAAATGGAAAGAAGTTGAAGAAGTTTCTAAGCAAGCCTTAGAAAAACGCATCGGTCTTTGGGATGCTATTAAAGAGCAAATAACCCAAAAAGAATTGGAACTTATTTAAATAAAAAAGAGAGAATTTTTTCTCGCTTTACTTTTATTGTTCTGGGGCTATTTCTAATTCTAACCCATCAATTTCTTCCGAAATAGGAATTTGACATCCTAGCCTACTGTTTGGTTTTACGTGGTACGCTTCCGAAAGCATGGCTTCTTCATCGTCGTTACGTTCGGTTTTCAAAACATCGTTTAAAACATAACATTGGCAAGAAGCACACATTGCCATTCCACCACAAACTCCAACAGTACCTTCCTCGGCTAATTCATACATTCGAATTAGTTCCATTACATTAAGGTTCATGTCAGTTGGCGCAAGAACTTCGTGTAACACTCCTTTTCTGTCGGTAATTTTTATGGTAATATCTTGTGGCATTATTATTCTTTGAGTTTTCTTAATTGTTCAATATCCGCTAAATCTTTATACCTCCCTGATGCTAATTTATTTTTAATTAAATCGTCAAAATCTATGTAAGGAATTTGGAAATTATCAACTTTAAAAAATTTACGCTTTTTAAAACTTTCATTAAATAACAATCCATCAACTTGAGTTAATATTTCAATTTTAGAAGGCTCAACTCCAATTCCCCAAACATTAAATTTAGGATTTGAAAATTGTTCTTTTGGAAATATAGGGGCACTAAAATCTAAATATACTTTTATTAATTTTTGATAATTAGTATCTGTTCTCTCAATCCATAAATCCATATCGCCTGTGCTTCTAATATAGCCATGCAATACTACAGCATATCCTCCAACTAATAAAAAATCAACTTCATGTTTTTCTAAAAGTTTAAGAAATTCTAAAAAATCAAAATTGAAAATATTATTTGACATGTTTTCTTGCGAAAGTTACTTTTCTATCAACTTTGGTATTTGGAGTTACATTAAATATAGAATTAATGATAAAACAAGCGTGATTTAATCGTTCCAATGGTGTTTTATCTTTATAAAAAGTAACATGGTCGTCTGCTTCTTCAAAAGTAGATTTTGAAACTACACTTCTATCCATTCTATAATTATCCATAACTCTGTTTTAAAGAAACAAATATAAATATTTAATCAATCGATTTTACAACTGCTTTTTCTGCTTCTTTTCTACTTCCGTCAAAACCATCCACTCCTGAAACGGTTGTGTATTTAAGCACATACCTTTTACCTGGATTAATTCTTTGATAAACACTTTGGCACATTAAAGTTGCTTCGTGAAAACCACAAAGAATTAGTTTTAATTTACCTGGATAAATATTGACATCGCCAATAGCATAAATGCCAGGGATATTGGTTTGATAATCTAAAGCATTATTAACTTTGATCGCGTTTTTTTCAATCTCTAGTCCCCAATTGGCAATCGCTCCTAATTTTGGCGTAAGACCAAAAAGAGGAATGAAAAAATCGGTTTCTAAAACTTGTTGCACACCTTCATTTTCTAAAACTATACTTTCAATATGATTGGTTCCTTGTACTGCAACAACTTCCGCTGGGGTAATCAGGTTTATTTTTCCAAGTTTTTTTAATTCTTGTACTTTCTCCACCGAATCTAAAGCACCTCGAAATTCATTTCTTCGGTGTACCAAAGTCACTTCAGAAGCAACATTAGAAAGAAAAACACTCCAATCTAAAGCAGAATCTCCACCTCCAGCGATTACTACGCGTTTATTGCGGAACAATTCGGGGTCTTTTACAAAATACTCCACTCCTTTTTCTTCGTAGTAAGAAATGTTTTCTAATTGCGGTTTTCTTGGCTCAAATGTCCCCAAGCCGCCGGCAATAGCAATTGCTTTAGCATGGTGTTTGGTTCCTTTATTGGTGGTAACGATGAACGTTCCATCTTCTAAAGTGTCAATAGTTTCTGCAGTTTCTGCCAAGGTAAAACCTGGTTGAAATTGCTTGATTTGTTCCATTAAATTGGTTACCAAATCCCCTGCTAATACTTCGGGATAACCCGGAATATCAAAGATTGGTTTTTTGGGATATAATTCGGCCAACTGCCCTCCCGGTTGTGGAAGTGCATCAATAATATGGCATTTTAATTGTAGTAATCCTGCTTCAAATACAGTAAAAAGTCCGGTTGGACCAGCCCCTATAATAAGTATATCGGTTTCAATCATTTTATAAGTTTATGAGTTTAGAGGTTGAGAAAGTAAAATTCTAAAATATAAATTTTTAAATGTATGATTTTTATCATACCTAGTAACTAAGCAATATTCTCAACGGTTTCTATTTGTGGTGCATATTTTTTAATCGTAGTTTCTACCCCTGCTTTTAAAGTCATTTGGTTTACACTACAACTGGTGCATGCACCTTGAAAACGGACTTTTACATGCTTTTCATCTTCTATCGAAATCAAACTAATATCACCACCATCGAAATTCAAGAAAGGTCGGATTTCCTCTAGTGCTTTTTCGATATTTAAAGTCAACTCTTCGTGTGTCATAATTTATTATTTAGATTTTTAGACTTCTTAGAAAGTTAGATTTTAGACAATAAGGAAGTCTAAAATATCTAATAAATCTAAGAAGCCCAAGGAGGCTATTTTTTTACCGCTGAGCAACCTGCCATAGTGGTTATTTTTATTGCTTCGGTTGGCGCAAGATTTTCATTACGATTTACCGTTTCTTGCACTACATTTCTTGCAATTTCTTCAAAAACTTTCTCTAATGGAGAAGCCGTTTGCAATGCTGCTGGACGACCGTAATCTCCTGCCTCTCGAATGCTTTGCACTAATGGCACTTCGCCTAAGAAAGGCACTTGTAAATCTTCTGCAAGATTTTTAGCACCTTCTTTTCCGAAGATGTAATATTTGTTTTCAGGCAATTCTTCTGGCGTGAAGTACGCCATGTTTTCTATAATTCCTAAAACCGGAACGTTAATACTTTCTGACATGAACATTGAAATTCCTTTTCTTGCATCTGCCAAAGCCACTGCCTGTGGCGTGCTCACAATTACAGCGCCCGTAATTGGCATGGATTGCATGATAGATAAATGAATGTCCCCAGTTCCTGGAGGTAAATCGATTAACATAAAGTCAAGGTCTCCCCAATCGGCATCAAAAATCATTTGGTTTAATGCTTTGGCGGCCATTGGTCCTCTCCAAATAACTGCTTGACTTGGGGAAGTGAAAAATCCGATGGAAAGTATTTTTATTTCGTAACTTTCTATAGGTTTCATTTTCGATTTACCATTGATCTCTATAGAAATTGGTTTTTCATTTTCAACATCAAACATGATTGGCATGCTTGGCCCATAAATATCGGCATCTAGAACTCCAACTTTAAAACCCATTTTAGCTAAGGATACTGCTAGATTAGCAGTAATGGTTGATTTTCCAACTCCACCTTTACCAGAGGCTACTGCAATAACATTGCTAATTCCTGGAATGGATTTACCTTTTATCTCATTTGGATTTTCTTTGGCTTCTACTTTAATATTCACTTTTACCACTAAATCTGCAGAAAATTGTTCGTGAATTAATTTTTTAATATCTTCTTCAGCTCTTTTTTTAATATGCATTGCAGGTGTAGAAAGTACTAAATCTACTACAACCTCATCGCCAAAAGTAATTACGTTTTTCACAGCACCACTTTCCACCATATTCTTTCCTTCGCCAGCAATAGTAATGGTTTCTAATGCTTTTAGGATTTCTTTTCTATCTAGTTTCATTTTTTTGTTTATCGTTTGTTGTTTATGGTTTATTGTTTTGGAAACCATAATTTATTTAAACTGAATATGAATTGCAAAGATAGTAAGAACTTTAAAAGTTTAAGGGTTTAGGGGTTTAAAGTTTTCATAAGATGGTGTTGGGTGAGTATTTTTATAGAGTAGGTTTCCTAATAAATCTTGGGACACAGATTTTTTTATTAGTACATTTGTCTTAATTTTATAATTTATAACCAAATCCTTTGGATGAAAAATTTTTGGATTTTACTATCTTTATTAAGTTGTTGTTTGGTTTTTTCTCAAAAAATGATGCAAGGTCAAATAATAGATTATGATACCACAATACCTATTGCATTTGCTAAAATTACTTACAACAATAGGACTATAAATTCTAATTGGGAAGGAAAATTTAGTATTGAACTTCAAGAAGATTCTAAACCTATTCTTTTTACTTATAAAGGTTATTTTGACAAGAATTACTATCAAACGATTGGTGTGAAATTTCTTTTAATCAAAATGGTTTCCAACAATTCACTGAAAGAGAAAGAAGTATTTTCAGAAAATCAGGTGAATTCTATTATTAAAAAAGTAATTGAAGGCAAGCCAAAAAACCAACCAGAAAAAGCACTTACCACTTTTGAATATAAAAATTACGAACATTTATTAGTTTCTGCCAATCCCGATTCGGTTTCGGCGAAAATAGATACATTAATTAAGAAAAGTTTTTTTGGCAGAAAAACAATAAAATTAGATTCTACAAATTTTAAATTTAAACGCTTTTCAGAGAAGCAACACCTTTACCAAACCGAAAAGGTAAATCTTATTCAGTACAATCATTTTGGCACCAAAGAAACAGTCCTAGCTTCTAGAATGGCCGGGTTTAAAAAACCTTTATACGAATATTTAGGATTGAATCTAATGTCGTATTCGCTTTATGAAAACAAGCTGGAAATTCTTGGCGTTTCTATGCACAATCCTATTTCTAATTACGGAAGAAAATTATATGTTTTTAAAATCATTGATACTGTTACAATTCAGGGACGAACAGCCTATCGAATTTACTTTCAACCTAAAAAATTAAACTCCAATAGATTAAGAGGTTTGCTTTACATTGATGCCGAAAGTAATGCTTTGTGCAAAGCCTTTTTTAGAATTTACGGAATTGCCAATATCAATGCGCTATATACGTTTAACTATTTGAAAGAAAACGGACTATGGTTTCCCGAGAAAAGGAAAATTATTGTGGTAAAAGGAAATTATGCTGAAGATTTAAATATCCTTGGAAATACTATCAAATTCAATTCTGGCTTGGATGGAATTAGTACCAATGCTTCCGATCAATGCTATTTAAAATTAGAATCTACTCCGTTTGATATTAAAATAAATAGGGAAGTACTTTTTAAACATCCTTCTATAAAAATAGAGGTTCCAGAAACTAGCATGTCCAAACCAGATGCCTATTGGGTAAATTTTCAAAAAGATTCTTTAGACATTAGAAAAATTCCAACCTACGTTAGTTTAGATAGTTTATCGGAAGCAGGGAAAATTGAGCATAAAATTTTTCTTGGGCGTAAAATTTTTAACGGATATTACCCAGTAAACATTATAGATGTTGATTTAAAATCGATAATAAAATACAATAATTTTGAAGGTTTCCGATTGGGGATTGGTGGTGTAACCAATACTAAGCTATCCGAAAAATACAAGATAAGTGGTTATGTAGCCTATGCAATTAAAGACGACAAACTAAAATATAACATAACGCCTTCCTATCTTTTAAATAAAGAAACCAATACCTGGGCAAGTACCTCTTATACTAATGATCTCAAGGAAATTGGACAAATTGAATTTGCAACCGAAAGCAAACGTTTTAAAATATACGATCCACGTCCTATAAATATTTCTACATTTTATAATTACAAAACTTTTTCTGCCTTTGTAGAAAGTAACTATTTTGCAAAAACCGATACCTATTTTGCTATTGCAAAAAGTGAAATCAACCCGCTTTTTGATTATAAATTTATAGCAAAAGATCATGAATATACCAATTTCAATACAACTACTTTGCAATTTGCCATTCAGTGGAATCCTTTTAGCGATTATATGCAAACCTCTACAGGAAGATTAGAAATTGATAAAAAATACCCTAAAATATCGTTTCAATTTACAAAATCGTTTGCCAATATTATGGGAAGCGACTTTGATTTTACCAAAATAGATTTGCGAATTGTACATGAAATTCCGTTTTTATCTGGGCAAAGATCTTCCTTTACTTTACAAGGAGGGCTGGCATTAGGAGATGTTCCATTAACGCATCTTTATAGTATTGCACCAAATAATTTAAATAAAGATTCTATGCTAAAGAGAATCACTTTTGCAGGTAAAAATAGTTTTGAAACGATGTATTTTAATGAGTTTTTCTCTAGTAAGTATATTACTTTTCAAGCCAAACATACTTTTAATAAAGTGAAATTAGCCTATAAAATTAAACCTCTAATTTCGGTTGTTACAAGAATGGCAATTGGAACTATGGATAAACCGCAGCAACATATTGGTTTGGAATATAAAACTTTAGAAAAAGGTTTTCTGGAAAGTGGTGTTGAAGCCAACTCCATTTATAAAGGTTTCGGGCTGACTTTTTTCTTTAGATATGGCTCTTATGGTTTGCCTAAATTGGAAGACAATTTGGCATTAAAGATTTCCTATGTGTTGGATTTAGGGTTTTAATTACGGCTTAATAATTAACACCGAAGGAACGGTGCTTAACCAAACGCTTTGCGCATCAACCAATTTTTTCCAACTTTCTAACGAAATTACCATTAAATCTTGCTTGGCCAAAAAGCCTGCTTTCATTTCTCCCTCAGAGATAATAGATATTGAATTAGGATAGGCTTTCTCTAGGCTAGAAATAGCATTTTCAATGATAAAATTATTTTTCACCTGATCGTTAATTTCTAAAACAGTAACTTTAGAATCGCTATTGTAAATTAGTTTTTGAGCATAATCAATTAAAAAAGCATCCTCTATTCCGAATATTGGCACTAATACTTCATTAATTTCGGTTAGTTCTTTATCGACTAATATTCCAATTGGCATCTTGCTTTTGGAGATTAGCAAACGGGTTTTGTCGTCAAAAGGAGAATTTTCAAAAAGGCCTTCTTTACCTGTGAATTTATCTAAAAGCCTTTCCGGATTTATGATTCTAGTGGTAAAACCAAGTACTTTCCCTAATAGAGAACCTTCAAAAATAGATTTTCCTAGGCCTACTAATACTAAATCAAATTCCCCACGAGTAGCAATATCAGCAATATCACTTTCTATATCTAAAGTCGATTTGAAAATAGGTGTAACTTCTTGGTTTAAGTTCGTTGCTTCCAATAAAATAGGGTCAAAAGTTTCTTTTTCGTAATCTTTCAAATTATAGGAATGCACCTCGTCACTTAAAGATAAATGCAGGACGGTAACATTGGAATTTTCTTTTTGTTTTCTTACAAAACTATTAGCTAATCGGAGTAAGGATCTGCCTTTTTCATTAGTCCCAAAAGATATTAAGATATTAAATTTACTATTATCTATTGTCGCTTTTGGAATAACATCTACCTTCCGATTAAAAATAAAATCAATAAGATCTATTGCAGGACCTGTCATAAAAGTAGTAACCAAAGCCATAATTACCATCATGGTAAATACTTCTGGTGTTAGTACTTTTAAATCCAAACCAATATTTAACACAATTAATTCCATTAACCCTCGCGTATTCATCAAGGCACCAATGGTTAAACTATCCCTCCAATTTTGTCCTACAAATTTGGCTGCTAAAGCACTTCCAAAAAACTTTCCAACAACCGCTACCAGTATAATTAACCCGGTTATTTGCCATAAATAAGCATCGTTTATTAACCCAATTTCGGTGCGCAAACCAGTGAAAACAAAGAACAACGGGAGTAGTAATATTAAAGCAACATCTTCTACTTTTTCAATAATAATCTTTCTGATTTTGGTAATGTCTGGCATAATTGCGCCAGTCATAAAAGCACCAAACAAAGCATGAATTCCAATTATTTCGGTAATGTAAGAAGATATTATTAAGGTTACTAAGAAAATTGCCACAACGGGTTTGCTCAGATTTTCTCTAGTTGCATATAAGTCGCCTATTTTCTTTAGAAATGGTTTTACTACAAATAACATAAGTAAAACATAAAGCAATGCCAATGAAATAATATACATGGAACTAGCAAAACTTCCTGCTTTTACAATTGCAATTACAGCAGCAAGAATACACCACGCAGTAATATCATCGGCGGCAGCACAGGTAATAACAATTGCTCCCAATTTGGTTTTATGAATGCCTCGTTCTTGTACAATTCTAGCCAAAACCGGAAACGCTGTGATACTCATTGCAATACCCATAAACAAGGCAAATGATAAGAAAGGAACACCCACAGGAGCAAATCGATAGTATACAAAATAGGCTAAGCCAATTCCGAGTGTAAACGGAATTACAATACTAGCATGACTAATAACAATAGCCTCATTGGCTCTGTTTTTTAAAACTTTCAAATCGAGTTCCATTCCCACCACGAACATGAAAAGTATTAAACCTATTTGACTTAAAAACTGAAGATTACCTAACGAATCTGCTGGAAAAAGCATGGCAGAATATTCAGGAAAATACATCCCAACCATAGATGGGCCAAGAAAAATACCAGCAATAATTTCACCAATAACAGATGGTTGACCTATTTTTCGGAAGATCCATCCAAAGAAACGGGCAACAATTATAATGGTAATTATTTGCAATAATAAAATTGCAAGTGGATGCTGCAAATTATGAACTAAAGAAGTCAAAAATTGACCAAACATACTATCGTTAGAGGACTTAGCAACTATATTTCTGCCAATTTCTAAGGTTTTTCCTTTTGAAACTATCCAAACCATAAGTGCAGTAAAACCACCTGTTATTCCTATATAAAATAAAGCATTTTTAATATTTTTCATTGTAAATTTACTTTCAAATTGTACGTTGCAAATATGAGAAAAACAAAACAATATAATTAAGAATTTTTCTATAATTTAACTTAAAAATAATAGGAAAATTAAAGAATAAAATTTGGGAAAAGTTTTGCTTTTAGACCTTTGCAATTAATGCGATTTAATTACCTTTGCTTCCGTTTAATTTTACTAATGAAAAAGAAAATAAAAGCAGGTTTTTGGGAATATATTGCTGGTATTGTACTCCGTAAGCGTGTGACAATTTTAGTAGTAGTTTTTTTACTTACTGTTTTTCTTGCCTTTCAATGGAAAAATGTAGGGATGACCTACAATGAGGCAAACCTTTTGCCAAAGAACCATCCAGCCAATAAAGATTATACTCAGTTCCTGAATACCTTTGGAGAAGAAGGAAATCTTATTGTTATCGGGATTAAAGACGATACTTTTTTTACTCCGAAAGCGTTTGAAGCTTGGAACAAAATGATGGTTTCCTTGAAGTCTCACAAAGAAATTGAACTGGTTGTTTCTATAAGTAATTTGAAGAAATTACAGAAAGACACCATAAACGAAAAGTTTCAATTAGTTCCGTTTATTGACGTAGCACAACTGAATAATTCCGCTTATATATCGGGCATAAAAAAACAATTATTTAATGATTTGCCTTTTTATGAAGGGCTACTTTTTAATAAAAAATCGGGTAGTATTCGTGGGGCTCTATATATCAATAAAAAAGTGGTGAATTCTCCTATACGGAAAGAATTCATATTAAATGTATTGGTTCCCGCTGTAGATAAATTTGAAAAAGAAACAAAAATCGATTTAAAAGTTTCGGGTATGCCTTACATCCGAACCATAAATACCGAGAACATGAAAGGCGAAATCGGCCTATTTATTGGAGCCGCATTATTCATTACCTCGCTTATTTTTTTCTTGTTTTTTCGTTCTTTTAGAGCAACTTTTATTTCCATCTGTATTCTTATTTTTGGGGTAATGTGGTCTTTCGGAACTTTGGGATTATTCCATTATAAAATCACTATTTTAACTGCTATTATTCCTCCGTTAATTATTGTAATCGGAATAACGAATTGTATTTTTCTGATAAATAAATACCAACAAGAAGTAAAAATTCACGGAAATCAAGCGAAAGCCCTGCAACGTGTAATTTCTAAAATTGGAGTTTCTACCTTGATGACCAACATGACTACTGCAATTGGTTTTGCAACTTTCATGATTACAGGAAACGATTTGCT
>CANGCT010000030.1 GCA_947452415.1 Flavobacteriaceae bacterium | reverse complement strand
TTAATTGCTTTTCTAATTTTACTCATGTCTGTTATTTTGTTTGCCATAATCCGTTTTTTTTAACGAATTTATGGTTCTAACAACATGAAAAAAGTGAATAGTTTTTTATTGTCAATTTACCCCCAAAAATAGGGGGTCAATTTAAACTGGAAAGTGGTGGTCAGTTTGCTCCGGAAATGGTGGTCACTTTAAATTGGAATTGGGTGGTCAATATCACCGGAATATGCAATACCCCCCCCTAATACAATATTATACTCCTCGGGGGAAGGAGGTAGTATATTTTTTTCTACCTACTATTGTAGTATTGTAAAATATTTAACATTCTGAATTGGCAAAAAGAAACCTTTAAAACCTTCTTCCCTTGCTTTAATTGCTATAGATAACGCTCCTTTAATGGGTTGTAAGCCGCCATCTAGCGACAATTCTCCCATAATAATATAATTATCTACTTCCTCCGCTTTGATTTGACCTGATGCCACTAGAATGCCAATTGCTAAAGTTAGGTCGTAGGCAGAACCTTCTTTTCGTAAATCTGCCGGAGCTAAATTTATAGTAATTTTCTTACCTGGGAGTTGGTACCCATTATTTTTCAATGCAGCTGCTATGCGGTAACTACTTTCTTTTATGGCGTTATCCGGTAGTCCAACCAAGTGATATCCTACCCCTTTATCAATATTAACTTCCACCGTAATTTTGGATGCTTCCACCCCAAATACGGCACTTCCATATACTTTTACTAACATGGTTTTGGCTTTTAAATAACTTGTATCTCAAATATACGAAAGTTTTTTGAAAAATAAAAAAGAAGAATTCTTATTAAAAAAAAAGAAAAGTCGAACCGAAGTCCGACTTAAAATATCAATTCATTCTATTATTTCTTAAAATTAGCAATACCTTGTTTGAGCCAATTTTCATACAATCTTGCATCGGGATCGTAACTGGTTATTGGCGTAACTTTGTTTAAGTTATTCCCTTCTAAAT
Organism: Flavobacteriaceae bacterium; assembly: GCA_947452415.1. Lineage (GTDB taxonomy): Bacteria > Bacteroidota > Bacteroidia > Flavobacteriales > Flavobacteriaceae > Flavobacterium. The sequence continues at coordinate 28,763 of CANGCT010000030.1, read as the reverse complement.
CCACCAAGACGTATAATGGTTGCGTGTTGGTTTTGTATTTTGTTATCATAAAATCCGTCCATTTATCACCAATAGTAACAATTTTTTCGCCTGTAGATTTAGAAGTAAATTGTTCGTTTTTAGGTAAATCTCGTTTGTCATCTGCAAACAAAGAAATAAGAACCACTTCATTTTTCAGTATTTGAGAAACCTTTACCTCCGTCCAAACGTTGTTTTCCATTTTTCTGCAATTCACGCAGGCATGTCCTGTAAAATCTAATAGAACTGGTTTTTTAACTTCTTTAGCGTAAGCCAAACCTTTTTCATAATCGGTGAAAATCACCAAACCATGTTTGTTTCTTTCGGCTCCTTCTGGCAATTTTTCAGAAGAAAAAACAGCAGCAGAACCTCCAATTCCATTCGGACTTTCACTATATTCTTCAGGTGGTGGAAAAGCACTTATTAATTTTAATGGTGCTCCAAATAATCCTGGAATCATATAAAAAGTAAACGATAAAACTACTAATGCTAATAGCAATCTTCCTACTGAAATATGGGTTAATGCCGAATCATGTGGCAAGGTTATTTTTCCTAATAAGTAAATTCCCCAAGTTCCAAAAATGGCAATCCAGATGGCTAAAAAGATTTCTCTTTCAAACCAATGCAATTGTAAAACCAAATCGGCATTAGATAAAAATTTGAATGCCAAAGCCAATTCTAAAAATCCAAGTGAAACCTTAACGGTGTTAAGCCATCCACCCGATTTTGGTAACGAATGCATCCAACCCGGAAACATTGCAAATAACATAAATGGCAAGGCTAAAGCCGATGAAAATCCTAACATTCCAATTACTGGAGCAATTCCACCACTTGATGCGGCTTGTACTAAAAGTGTTCCTACAATTGGTCCTGTACAAGAAAAAGAAACAATTGCCAAAGCTAATGCCATGAATAATATACCTACAATTCCACCTCTATCGGCTTGTCTATCCACTTTATTCGCCCAAGAATTTGGTAGCATAATTTCAAATGCACCAAGAAAAGAAGTTGCAAAAAATACTAATAAAATAAAGAAAATCACATTAAACCAAACATTGGTAGAAAGTGCATTTAGAGCATCGGCACCAAAAATAGCCGTAACGGCTAAACCTAAAACTACATAAATTCCTATTATTGAAATTCCATAAATAATAGCATTTCGTTTACCATGCGCAGGAGTTTTACTTTGTTTGGTAAAAAAACTAACCGTCATTGGTATCATTGGAAAAACACATGGGGTTAACAAAGCAGCAAATCCACCAAGGAAAGCCAAGAAGAAAATCGTCCATAGTCCTTTTTTTTCCTCTTTTTTAGGAGTTGCAGCAGGTGCTTCTTTTATGTTTTGTTTTACTTCTGTTTTCACAGAATCCACTTTTGTTTTTATACTTGAAGAGGTATCGGGAGTTGTTGCTACAGTTTCGGTTATAGCGCTTACTGGGATATCAAAAGTCAAATCTACCTTATCATTAATACATTGATTTTGACAGGCTTGAAAATCTAAATTGACAACTATTTGACTAGTTTTCGGATTGGTTATTTTAACTCTTTGGGTAACAATTGCTTTATTTTCAAAGTAAAATTCATCAACACCAAAATCTTTGTTGAACTCTTTTTTATAGGCACTTTCTTTGGCTTTGCCCACCAATTCAAAGTTTCCTTTTTGATTTTTTATTGTAACTAGCATTGGTAATGGGCCATCCTCAGGAGTGAATTGTGAATACATATGCCAACCCTCTTCAATACTAGCAATCATAACCAAATTAAATTCGGTATCGGATATTTTTTCCGTTTTGGAAGTCCATTTTACAGGTTTTTTAATCTGCGAATTTCCATTTGCATAAGCCAAAAAAGCCAAAAGTAATAGAAGTAATTTCTTCATTAGTATAGTTTTATTTGTAGTTTATGGTTTGTTTTTTCTGTTATTTTAAATCGTTCGTCTTGACGTTTTCCAATCACCCAAACAATTTGATTATTCGAACATAAAAGCCATTGGTTGGATTTATCAATTAAAGACATTTTTTCATCTTTAAAGTACTTGCTCAATTTCTTTTTGCCCTGCATTCCTAATGGATAAAAATAATCTCCATCTTTCCATTTCCGAATGGTTAAAGGAAATTGTAATAAATCTTCATCTACAAATATACAATTGGATTTTGTATTTGAAATGTCATTTATGTTACAAAAAGAAATCTTTAAGGGAAATTTAACCTCTTCAATTCCTTTTTTAACAAAAATTTCTAACTCGGTTGTATGGCTTTCTTTTATGTACAAAATTAAAAAATCTCTATCCTTCAATAAAATATGAGTTTCTGAAAAAATAAGTTTCCCAGATTGTGCAGTTACAATATCATAAATATCCCCCCAAGCGGTAAACCCAAAATCTTTTAGCCATTGGTATAAATAAGCAGCATAATTAGGTAGTTTTAGTAATTCAATCAAATTGATTTTTAATTGATTATTTTCTTCTTGAACCACTATTTGAAAAACCAATTTAGAGGCATCTTCAACTAAGGATTGGGCTTGTTGCAGATTTTCTACTGTATTTTGAAAAGAAGAAAGCAAGTTCGGATTCAATTCTTTTAAAACTGGAACAATTGCATGTCGCACTTTATTTCGGAAATATTTATCAGATGCATTACTAGAATCTTCCCGCCATTGCAAGTTATTTTCTTGAATATAATTCTCAATTTCTACTCTAGAAAAAGGCAATAAGGGCCGGATGATTTTATCGTTTTGTGCTGGAATTCCGGTTAAACCTTCCAATCCAGTTCCACGAGTTAGGTTGATTAAAAAGGTTTCTAAACTATCGTCTAAATGATGTGCGGTTAGAATATAATCGAAATTCTTATCTACTAATTGTTCGTAAAACCAATCGTAGCGTAACTTTCGGGCAGCAACCTGAATAGATATTTTTGCATCATCAGCAAATTGTTTGGTATCAAATTTTTGAATAAAAAGCGGAATTTTTTTGCTCTTACAATAATGCTTTACAAATTCTTCGTCGCCATCACTTTCTAGATTTCGCAACGAAAAATTACAATGCAAAACAGAAATTTCGTAATTTAATTGGTGGAATAAATGCAATAAAACCATGCTATCCATGCCGCCGCTTACCGCTAAAAACAAGCGTTTTCCTTTAAGAAAAGGAAAATTAGTAATTAAATGAAGTTGCAGTTTTTCTAGCATGTTTCAAAAATACGGATTTTATTTAACTCAAAACGGCAAACATTGCTTTAGCTTTCAACAAACATTCTTCGTATTCTTTTTCGGGATCCGATAACGAGGTGATGGCACTTCCAACGGAAAAAGAAACGTATTGATTTTGTGCATTATATAAAATACTTCGAATGACTACATTAAAATCAAAATCGCCATTTGGAGTGAAATATCCCACGGCACCACTGTACAATCCGCGTTTGGTTTCTTCCAGATTTTCAATGCAATTCATAGCCGAAATCTTGGGAGCGCCCGTCATACTCCCCATTGGGAAGGTAGTTCTTAAAATTTCAATTGGCGAAGTTGTATGTTCTACCTCCGAAACCACGGTTGAAATCATTTGATGCACTTGTTGGAACGAATAAATACCACAAAGTTCTTCTACATGAACTGATCCTTTAGTAGCGGTTTTAGATAAATCGTTGCGCACCAAGTCAACAATCATAATATTTTCGGATCGTTCTTTGGGATCTTCAGATAATTCTAATTTGGATTTTTCGTCTAGATTTGAATCAGAAAAACGCTTTGCAGTTCCTTTAATGGGTTGTGAAATGACTTTTGTACCTTCCTTTTTCAAATACCGTTCTGGAGATGCTGATAGTAAATACTGCTGGTTATTTTTAAAATAAACTGCAAATGGTGCTTCCGAAAGGGCATTCAATTTTTGATAAACTTCTAATGGATTTATCTGGGAATTATCTGCATAAAATTCCATACAAAAATTGGCTTCATAAATATCGCCCCGATGGATATTTTCGAGCATTTTAGATACTTTAGAAAGGTAATTTTGTTTTGAAATTCGTTGTTTAATAGTAATTTCTGAACACGGAACACTAAACTCAGAACACTTATTTATATTTTCAAAATCACTTTCCATTTCATCATCACACAATCGCAAATAGTGCATTTCTAGTTGGTTTTCTTTCAATAGAAAAAGTTTTTTTGGTTGAAAGAAATATAAATCTGGAAATTCTAATCCGTCGTGATTGTTGGATTGTAAATCTTCAATATCGTTTTTTAAATCGTAGGATAAATAGCCAAAAAGCCAATCTTTAGTCTGACTTTGGTATTGGTATAAATCTTCAAAAGCCTTTGAAAAATCAGTACTTATTGATGTAAAAGCTTCTACTGCAAGGATACTGTCATAATTAGAATAGGTCTGTGGATAGTTATTGGAATCTAAAAAAACTACTTCCCTAAACGGATTAGCCCACAACAAAAGTTGTTTTTTAAATTCGACAGGATTTGCAATAGATTTGGAAAGTACAGTTCTCAAAAGGAAATATTTATTTTTTCAAATTTACAATAATTATCGTGTTTTTAAAAAATATGTTTTTAAATAAAAGACAAAAAACTACCTAATTTTAGCAGAAAAAAATAAACACAAAGTTACATTCTATTTAAATACATTCGCTTTGGCAAAGGTTATATTTATGATAAATTGTAAGGAATCGTTTTACTAAAATGCCTAATGCTTCGCTCCTAAAAAAAATTAGACCTAAAAAACCCCAAAGGATTTAAAATCTTTTGGGGTTAATTTTTAATAGTATTTAAGTTTTAAACGTGTAGCGGTCTATTGTCTGTTGCAGCTAAAGCCGCTTCTTTGATTGCTTCGGCAAAAGTTGGATGGGCGTGTGACATTCTAGAGATATCTTCGGCAGAGGCTCTAAATTCCATTGCAGTAACGGCTTCGGCAATTAAATCGGCACATCGAGCACCAATCATGTGAACACCAAGAACCTCATCGGTGGTAGCATCCGCAAGGATTTTTACAAATCCGTCTAGATCTCCTCCAGCACGGGCTCTACCTAATGCTTTGAAAGGGAAACTTCCCGCTTTGTAAGCAACACCGTCAGCTTTTAATTGCTCTTCTGTTTTACCCACAGCAGCAACTTCTGGCCAAGTGTAAACTACGCCTGGAATTAAATTGTAATCTATATGTGGTTTTTGTCCGGCTAAAATTTCGGCAACTATGGTTCCCTCCTCTTCGGCTTTGTGAGCCAACATGGCACCACGAACGACATCACCAATAGCATAAATATTTGGAACGTTGGTTTGTAAATGATCGTTTACTTCTACCATTCCTCTTTCGGTTAACTTCACTCCTGCTTTATCCGCGTTTAATCCGTCAGTATATGGACGACGACCTACTGCAACTAAGCAATAATCACCTTCTAAAGTAATGGTTTCTCCCTTGGCATTGTCGGCTTGAACGGTAACGGATTTTCCTTTTCTTGCAACCGATTTCACTTTGTGGGAAGTATAGAATTTCATGCCTTGTTTTTTCAAGACTTTGGTCAATTCTTTAGACAAACCAGCGTCCATTCCTGGGATAATTCTATCTAAATATTCTACTACCGAAACTTGAGCTCCTAAACGCAAATATACTTGCCCAAGCTCTATTCCGATAACTCCACCGCCAATAATTACAAGATGTTTAGGAACTTCTGGTAATTTTAAAGCTTCAGTTGAAGTGATGATTCTTTCTTTATCTAAAGTAATGAATGGTAAAGTGGATGGTTTGGAACCTGTTGCTATAATGATGTTTTTACCTTCAATAGTTTCGGTAGTACCGTCTGCTTTAGCGATTGCCACGTGGGTAGCATCTACAAATGATCCAATTCCTTCTATAACGGTAACTTTATTTTTATCCATTAAAAATTTAACACCTCCTGAAGTTTGATCTACCACGGCTTGCTTGCGGGCAATCATTTTTTCTAAGTTCACTTTTACTTCTCCCGAAACTTCAATTCCGTGATCGGCAAAATGTTGTAATTCTTGAAAATGGTGGGAAGATGCCAACAATGCTTTGGATGGTATGCACCCTACGTTAAGGCAAGTACCGCCAAGGGAAGAATATTTTTCGATAATTGCGGTTTTGAAGCCTAATTGGGCACAACGAATTGCCGAAACATATCCGCCAGGACCAGAACCTATGATGACTACGTCAAATGAACTCATAACTTAACTGTTTTTGTGTGTTTTAAAAATAATGGTACAAAAATACGAATAATATTGTAATGATATTCGCAAAAAAGGGTAGCAATTTTTAAGGATTTTAAAGTTTATTGGAAGGATTTCTTTTAGTATGAAAAACAGAATTTAAACTTAATTTTGTTTTATTTCTTCCCAAGAGTTTGAAGATAATTTTTGTGAAAGGTATCTTTCTCTTTCTTCTTCAACTTTTAAATAATGTATTTCGGGTTTCCATATTCTTAAAAGTATATTTTAAATTTAAAAAATAAATTCAAAAATCATTTTTTTAATTGAAATTTAATAAAAAAATCCATGTTAATTTGTTTAATCTGGGGCTAAAATAAAATATTTTTTAAATATTAAAATTTGATGATTAGCATAAATAATGCCTGAAATCCTCTTATTGCTAATTTACATTTGAATATCCCGATTGATTTTAGTAATCGGGAATTTTTTCATACGGTAAAAGCAGTAGTATTTTTCACTTCCCCAATCATAAAAGTACTATGAGTACTGCCAATATGCTGTAAATTGGTGAGTTTTGTAACCATAAACTCACGATATTCTTCCATATTTTTTACACAAATTTTTAAAATATAATCATAATCACCACTAACGTGAAAACACTCTAATACTTCTTCCAATTTGACTACTTCTTTTTCAAACTGATTGATTAATTCTTTGGTATGTTGCAATAATTTTAAATGGCAAAAAACCACGAAACCTTTGTTTATTTTATTCCGATTTAATAAAACCACATATTTATCAATGATTCCTTCTCGTTCTAATTTTTTAATTCGTTCGTAAACAGCAGTCACAGACAGATTCAACTTTAAAGAAAGTTCTTTGGTGGTTTTCTTTGTGTCTGCTTGTAATAATAGTAGAAGTTTTTTATCGATAGCGTCCATTTTGGGTGTTGGGTTTTGGGTTTTGGGTTCTGGGTTCTGGGTTTTGGTCTTGAGTGTTCCGATAGTTTTTCTAACATTCTAATATAAATAATACAAATTTAGATTTTAATTCTAAATAATATATATTAAATAGATTTTAATTCTAAATAATTATAATAATATTGACTTTAATTCTATAATTAATGAATTTTGAACTATAATAAACCACAAACTATTACCAATAAACATTAAACCACAAACGATAAACTTAAATAAATGGAAAAATTCAACCCCGCAGATAAAATACAAGACTTGCAATATTTTGGAGAATATGGAGGTGTGAACCCTTCTATATCGGATTCTTCTACTTATACTTTTCTTTCTGCTAAAACGATGTTTGATACTTTTGAAGGAAATGCCGAAGGATGTTATTTATATTCCCGTCATTCTTCTCCCAGTAATTTATATCTTGATAAAGCCCTAGCAGCAATGGAAGGAACCGAAACTGCTAACGTATCGGCATCTGGAATGGGAGCCATTACTCCTACACTTTTACAACTTTGTAATGCTGGCGATCATATTATTTCTAGCAGAACAATCTATGGAGGAACTTATGCTTTTTTAAAGAACTTCACACCACGATTTGGTATTAAAACTACCTTTGTAGATATCACTAAATTGAATCTTGTAGAAGCTGCAATTACTTCAGATACCCGAGTTTTATATTGCGAAACAGTAAGTAATCCTTTATTAGAAGTTGCTGACATTGCTGGTTTAGCTAAAATCGCTAAAAAATACAATTTAAAGTTGGTGGTAGACAATACGTTTTCTCCATTATCGGTAGCGCCAATTTCTTTGGGTGCTGATGTTGTCATTCACAGTTTGACCAAATACATTAATGGAAGTAGCGATACCGTTGGTGGTGTTACTTGTGCTTCAAGAGAATTTATCAATAGTTTGAAAGATGTAAATTCGGGTGCTAGCATGTTATTAGGGCCTACAATGGATAGTTTGCGTTCGGCTTCGGTGATGAAAAACTTGCGAACCCTTCATATTCGAATGAAACAACACAGTCATAATGCAATGTATTTGGCAACTAAATTTGAAAACGACGGATTAATTGTGGTTTATCCTGGATTGAAAAGTCATCCAAGTCACAAATTATATGCTTCTATGATTAATCCTGAATATGGTTTTGGAGGTATGATGACAATAGATGCAGGATCAATTGATAAAGCCAATGCGTTAATGGAATTGATGCAAGAAAAAAATCTTGGGTATTTAGCCGTAAGTTTAGGTTTTTACAAAACCTTATTTAGTGCGCCTGGAACCTCAACTTCTTCTGAAATTCCGTTAGAAGAACAAAAAGAAATGGGTCTAACCGATGGTTTAATTCGTTTTTCAATTGGATTGGATAATGATATTGAAAGAACCTATCAATCTATGAAAGAGTGCATGCTTAGTTTGGGAGTTTTATAGAATTAGATAAATAGCAATAACAAAAAACGCAATAAATTAAGACTCCTTAAGTTTTTAATTAATTGCATTTTTTTTATGTAAATTTGTTATTCGAAAACTAATTATTTGGAACCAAATACTATAAAATCGGCTTTAACAGAAAAAGAGGGGATTAATCCACCACAAAACATGAGCACTTCATCAGTAGAGGTGATTCAGAAAATGCGTAAGAAACAACCTTCTGCACAAGAGTTAATTGATCGTATTTTAACTCACGATAAAACTGCTTTAAGTAGAGCTATAACTTTGGTAGAAAGCACCAATACAGAACATTTAGTAAAAGCAAATGCTATTATTCAGGCTTGTTTGCCTTATGCTAATAAATCTTTTAGAATTGGAATAACAGGAGTTCCTGGTGTAGGAAAAAGTACATTTATTGAAGTTTTGGGAAAATATTTAACTTCGATAGGAAAAAAAGTGGCTGTTTTGGCAGTAGATCCGAGTAGTACGATTTCTCATGGTAGTATCTTGGGGGATAAAACCCGAATGGAAGAATTAGTTAAAGATAAAAATGCTTATATCAGGCCAAGTGCCTCGGGAGAAACCCTAGGTGGTGTTGCAAGAAAAACGCGTGAAACGATTATTTTATGTGAGGCTGCAGGATTTGATACCATCCTAATTGAAACTGTTGGAGTTGGACAAAGTGAGACTGCAGTACACAGCATGGTAGATTTTTTTCTTCTTTTGAAAATATCAGGAGCTGGTGATGAATTACAGGGAATTAAAAGAGGAATAATGGAAATGGCCGATGCTATTGTTATTAATAAAGCCGATGGAGATAATATTAACAAAGCAAAATTAGCTAAAGCGGAATTTAATAGAGCCTTACATTTATTTCCTGCCAAAAAATCGGGATGGATTCCAACGGCTTCTACTTGTAGTTCCTATACAAAAGATGGTATTTCCGAGGTTTGGGGGATTATTTCTAAATTTAAAACTTTGGTGCAAAGCAATGATTATTTTGAACAAAAAAGACAGGAACAAAACCAGTTTTGGATGTTGGAAACTATTAATAATCAATTACAATCCAATTTTTACAACAATCCGGAAATTATAAAACTACTTGAGAAAAATAAAAAAGCAGTCCAAAATGATGAAATATCTCCTTTTGCAGCTGCAATGAAATTGTTAAACACCTATTTTCAATAATATCAAAGCACACTATTAGTGTGCTTTGATATTAACTTTTAAAATTTATTTATTTAGATAACTATAAATTTGATCTTTTAGATTCAAAAATTTTGCTTTAACAAGATGAATATATTCATCTATAGCAATTTCTTCTCCAGTATTTATTCTATGTATTTGATGTTCTATTCTATCATATTCATCAAATAATTCTCTAAAATGTCTATCTTCCATTTTTAATTTATGGATTTTTTCCTGGTGCTCAGGAAACTCGTGAAGTAAATCATGTCTTTGCATAATGATATAAGTATTGGTTAATATTATAATTTAATGACAACTCGCATTAGCTTTTACAAACAAATTAGTATTACTAGGTGATAGATAAGCAATATCAAGTCCTAAGCCACGAATAATAAACAGAATCCCAATAAAAACTGCTACGACTGGTATTAATTTTTGCATTTTGGTTCTTAGACTAATTGAAAAAATATTAGAAATAAGAACTACGAAACTCATCATCGGTATTGTTCCTAAACCATATAAAAGCATGTAGGAGATACTCAAAGTCAGGCTTGACATTGCAATAGCGCCAAACAAAGCAGCATATACTAAACCGCAAGGTAAAAATCCGTTAAGTACACCAATTGTAAATAAGGCATCTGGAGTTTTACGTTTGAATTGACTTCCTAAACTGGTTTTTACTTTGGAAATTAACTTGTAAACTGGTTTTGAAAAATTGTATTTCATAAACACTCTTTCAGGAACAATTGCGATAGTTATCATTAATAAACCTACAACAATAGATAATTGCTGCTGTATTCCTGCCATATAGAAACCCTTGCCTAATATTCCAAAAATCAATCCTAGAGATGCATAAGAAGTCAATCTACCCATATGATAAATCATAATTTGGATTACTTTTTTAGCAGGATTATTCTTGTCTACAGGCAACATCATGGCAATGGGTCCACACATACCAATGCAGTGCAAACTACTAATTAATCCAAATATTAAAGCGGAATAAAGCATTCTAGAAAACTTTTATTGTTTAAAATAAACTTCTTCTTTGTTTAAGTATTTTTTACCTTGGTAATTCCAATCTATAGAAATGCCCCAACGACCGCCAACCAAGTTACTTTTAGGTATGAGCAAATGGGCGCTAGATAAAGAAATCGGAATTTCAAAATCTAACTTTTGGTTGGACGGTCTATATAAGGACACTTTACCATTGATGGATTTATAATCAAAATCTTTAGGAAAATCTATAGTTATTCCTTCTGATAAAACCTTTATAACTACTTTATCATTTTTTAAATCGTAAGCATTTTGCTCTTTATCTAAATCTTGTTGTGCTAATAATTCTTTTTTGTAATATTCATTTACAACAAGTTCGTTATCGTATTTACTGTTAGACTGAACACTAAACACAAAAAACAAAATAAAACTCATAAATACTGCAAAGGCAATAACTATTCCTGTCCCCCAATTGATTTTCATAATTTTATTTTTTTTAGTTAAAACTTCGTGGTCCTATAAAATTGGTAGTTTCGGTATCAATCAAATCTTTACCGTTATAAACCTCTATTTTTATATTGGTTTTATCGCCTTCTAATAAAGCAGGATTTATTTCTATAAATAAAGTTCCTTCAGTTAAAGCTTGTTTTTTTACCATTAGATGATCTATTCCTACCAATTTAATAGTCCCTTTAGGAGAAACTAATTTAAAGTAAACATTATTAAAATCGTGTTCTGTTTTATTTACTACTTTAAATGTGAAAATATCACTTATATTTTCTCCTTTATGTTGAAACAATTGCCCTGGAAGATGTAAAATAGTAGCTTCCACATCGTTTCTTAAAAACAACATTCCAATAAACACTCCAGTTAATATTACTAATACTGAAGCATAACCTTTCATTCTAGTTGTAAAAACAAATTTTTCTTTTTTTACAATTTCATCTTCACTTGCATAACGGATAAGCCCTTTAGGCATGCCTACACTTTCCATTATTGTATCGCATTCGTCAATGCATGCTGTGCAATTTGTACATTCTAATTGCGTACCGTTTCGGATATCAATTCCTGTTGGACATACATGAACGCATAATTTACAATCAATGCAATCTCCTTTTCCGGTGGTTGCTCTGTCTTCTTGTTTATTGAATTTTGCTCTCCCTAATTCTTTTTCTCCACGAACGTAATCGTAAGCAACAATTATAGATTTATCATCTAATAGTACTCCTTGTAATCTTCCGTAAGGACAAGCAATAATGCAAACTTGTTCTCTAAAGGATATATAAATAAAGTAGAAAACATAGGTAAATATTATTAAAGCAATTAAGGTTTTAGTGTTATGTAATGGCCCTTCTGTAATGAACTTAAATAGTTCGTCACTACCAATTAAATAAGCTAAAAAAACATTGGCTATAATAAAAGATATAACATAAAAGATAAACCATTTTATTATTCTTTTTCTAATTTTTTCAGCATCCCAAGCTTGTTTAGATAATCGAATTTGCGCACCTCTATCTCCTTCAATCCAAAATTCAATTCTACGGAAAACCATTTCCATAAAAATGGTTTGCGGACAAAACCATCCACAAAAAATTCTACCAAATGCAACTGTAAACAATGCCAAACTAACTACTCCGATGATCATTACAATCACAAAAATGTGAAAATCTTGCGGCCAGAATGGAAAACTAAAAATATTAAATTTACGTTCTAGTACATTGAACAATAAAAATTGATTTCCATTAATTTTTATAAAAGGAGCAGAAAATAAGAATAGTAATAGAAAATAACTTAACAATTTTCTTCTTTCGTATAGTTTTCCTTTGGGGATTTTAGCGAAAATCCAAGATCTTTTCCCTTGTTTATCGATAGTTGCAATACTATCTCTAAAATTTTCGTCTGGTAATTTTGACATTATTAATTTATTAAAAAACCTTCAAGTCCCGACGAATCGGGACTTGTAAATTATTTATTTTACAGCAACTACTTTAGCTGCCACTTTGGTTGTATCTGCGGAGGCAGGTTTTGCAGCGTCTTTAGGAGCTACTTTTTCTACCCATTGTTTAGCTTCTGGTTCGGTTGGTTTAGGGTTTACTGGTTTAGAACCTTGAAGAGAAAGAACATAACTTGCTACTTTTTGAATTTCAGATGGTTTTATTGTAGCTTTCCAAGAAATCATTCCTTTTCCATCACGACCACCTTCCATAATAGTGTTGAATACATTTTTTATTCCGCCACCATTAATCCACATATCATCTGTTAAGTTTGGTCCAATCTGACCACCTGCATCTGGTCGATGGCAAGGAATACAATTTTTGGTGAAGATATCTTTACCAGCAGCAATACTTGCAGCATCGGTTAATAAAGTAACTTTTTCCTTATCCATTTTATCTGGAGCAGTTTTATTGTATTCATCCACTGCAATTTTGGCTTCGGCTACTTCTTTAACAAATTCTTGTGCTTGATTATCGCTTCCTAAAATTTCATAACGTACTAAATAGATACCAGCAAAAATAATTGTACAATAGAACAAATATACCCACCAAGGAGGCAAAACGTTATCTAATTCTTTGATACCATCATAATTATGATCTAGCATCACATCAGCTTCTTGTTCTAGTTCTTTAGAACGAGTAAGTTTTTTTAATAAATCTTGATAGAATTTACTTTCAGTAAACGGAATCGACTGTGCTTCTTCTAATTGTTTTTTCTGTTCTTCGGTCAATAAATGATAGGTTACATTATCTACCGCACTAACTACAATTTCAATTGCTATTAAAAGGAATAAAAATACAGCAAGAAATAACAATACCATTGGGTATTTAATAAATGCTGGCTGATCTCCGGAGTCAATAAAATATTCCATTGCGCCAAATACTGTGGCGAATATCAACGGAACTCTAATGTAGGATGGAATTAATTTTTTCATTTTATAAATCTTTATACGGATTAGTCTTTAATTGGTAATTCGCTTAATTCTTGTATGGTTTCTTTTTTGTAGGTAAATACCCAGAAAAAAAGACCTACAAAAAAACTAAAACAGATAACTAAGGAAATAATAGGGTATACTGCAACTCCGGCAATAGTTTCTAAATTTTGTTGTACAAACTTTAACATGGCTATTATTTTTTAACTTTAATATCGGTTCCAAGTCTTTGCAAATAAGCAATCATCGCTACGATCTCTCTATCTTTCATAGGAACAAATTTTTCTCCTTTGGCAGCAGCTTTTTGTTTGCTTTCTTCATACGATTTTACAAAATCGGGATCATTATTCAAGTTTTTCTCAATAGTTGCAGATTGTTCTTGAATACTTTTTTGAGCATTAGCGATATCGGCATCGGTATAAGGAACACCAAGAGTTCGCATTGCTTTCATTTTAGTTTCGGTTAATGAGTAATCCATAGCTTGGTTATCATACAACCAAGTGTAAGCTGGCATAATAGAACCTGGTGAAGTACTTCTTGGATCCCACATGTGGTTGAAGTGCCAGTTGTCATTGTATTTTCCACCTTCTCTATGCAAATCTGGACCTGTACGTTTAGAACCCCATAAGAATGGGTGATCGTAAACATATTCTCCAGCTTTAGAATAATCGCCATTACGAGCAACTTCAGAACGGAATGGACGAATCATTTGAGAGTGACATCCTACACAACCTTCACGGATGTATAAATCACGACCTTGTAACTCTAGTGGTGTATATGGTTTAACAGATGCAATGGTTGGAATATTAGATTTTACCATTATAGTTGGTACAATTTGAATTAATCCACCAATTAATATTGCAATAGTTGCTAAAATGGTTAATTGAATAGGTCTTCTTTCTAACCAAGGGTGGAATTTTTCGCCTTTTAATCTTCCATCAGATATTTTAGTTAATGCTGGTGCTTCAGCTAATTCATCTTCCACAGTAGAACCTTGTTTTACTGTTTTAATAATATTGTAAACTAATACAATAACTCCAGTTAGGTATAATGTTCCTCCAATAGCTCTCATCCAATACATTGGCATAATTTGAGTTACTGTTTCAAGGAAGTTACCATATTGTAAAGTACCGTCTGGTTTAAATTGTTTCCACATAGATGCTTGAGTAAATCCAGCAACATACATTGGAAGACAATACATAATGATACCTAAAGTACCTATCCAAAAATGGAAGTTGGCTAATTTTTTAGAAAACAATTCTGTTTTTGTCAATCTAGGAATTACCCAATAAATAATACCAAACGACATGAATCCGTTCCATGCTAATGCACCAACGTGAACGTGAGCAATAATCCAGTCGGTAAAGTGCGCAATAGCATTTACATTTTTAAGGGAAAGCATTGGGCCTTCAAAAGTTGCCATACCATAGCCAGTAATTGCTACAACGAAGAATTTCAATACTGGTTCTTCTCTTACTTTGTCCCAAACTCCACGAAGCGTTAAAAGACCGTTAATCATACCTCCCCAAGAAGGAGCTATTAGCATAATAGAGAAAACAACACCTAAATTTTGTGCCCAATCAGGTAATGCTGAATATAATAAGTGATGAGGACCTGCCCAAATGTATAAGAAAATTAAAGACCAAAAGTGAATGATAGATAATCTATAAGAATAAACTGGGCGATTAGCCGCTTTAGGCACAAAATAATACATCAATCCTAAAAATGGAGTAGTCAAGAAAAACGCTACTGCATTATGACCGTACCACCATTGAACTAAAGCATCTTGAACACCTGCATAAACAGAGTAACTTTTCATTGCTGAAACTGGTAACTCTAAACTATTAAAGATGTGAAGTACCGCAACTGTTACAAATGTTGCTATATAAAACCAAATAGCAACATAAAGATGGCGTTCTCTTCTTTTTAAAATGGTTCCAATCATGTTGATACCAAACACTACCCATATTAAGGCAATTGCAATATCAATAGGCCATTCCAATTCAGCATATTCTTTAGAACTTGTATATCCTAAAGGTAGTGAAATTGCAGCAGCAACTATAATTAATTGCCATCCCCAAAAGTGAAGATTGCTTAAAAAATCACTAAATAATCTTGCTTTTAGTAACCGTTGCAAGGAATAATAAATTCCCGCAAACATAGCGTTACCTACAAAGGCAAAAATAACTGCATTAGTGTGTAAAGGTCTTAATCTTCCAAAACTTAAAAACGATACTCCGTGTGTTAAGCCTGGGAAGAGAAACAATACGGCTAATAGTAGCCCTACTAACATTCCTACTACACCGAATACGATACTGGCGTAAAGGAATTTCTTTACAATTTTGTTGTCGTAATAAAATTGTTGCATTTCCATAATTAATTTGGTTTTGGTTCTTCTTTTTTGTTTGTAATTATTTCTGGTTTAATTTGGGATTTTAGTACTAATTCATCATCAAATAGCATTCGCACTGATGGCGTATAGTCATCATCATATTGGCCACTTCGTACTGCTCTAATAAAAGCGTACAAGAAACCAACTGCAACGAAAATACTTATGGAGATTAATAAATAAATGACACTCATACCTATATTAAATGTTTTACAAAATTACTTTTAGCTTAATTTATAATATATGATATTTATCATACTTAATTTTTTGTATTAAAAATATAGTTTCATAGCCTAGAAAAGTTACATAAAACTATTTTTTAATTGTATAAATAGTGCTCATAATAGTAACAAAACTCACAATAGTTATTGTACTCAATGGCATAATAATAGCGGCAACAATTGGCAATAAATTTCCGCTTACCGCAAAGCTCAACCCCACTAAATTATATAATAAAGAAAGTCCAAAGCTCATATAAATTATTTTCATAGAGTTTTTAGAATACTGCATAAAAAAAGCAATATTTTTAAATTCAGACGCATCTAAAATTCCATCACAAGCAGGAGAAAAAACATTTACATTTTCGGATATTGAAATACCTATATTACTCTGTGCTAATGCTCCAGAATCGTTTAATCCATCGCCAACCATCATTACATTATTACCTTCTTTTTGAAGATTTTCAATATATTCTAGTTTCTGTTCAGGTTTCTGATTAAAAACTAAAGTTGCATTTGCGGGAAGCATTTTTTCTAAAATGTGACGCTCCCCATCGTTATCCCCAGACAGAACAATTAGTTTATACTTTTTGGATAAACGTTCAAATAATTGTTCCAACCCTTCTCTATATTGATTATTAAAAACATAACTTCCTTTATAAACTCCATTTATTTCAACATGCACTTTAGTTTTCTTATGCGTATTTTCACTCATGTGCTGCAAAAATTGGGAAGATCCTAATTTAATTGTCCCTTCTTCCAATTCTGCGAAAATTCCTTTACCAATTATTTCTTCAAAATGCAACAGATGCTTTTTATCTTGATTCGGAATATAATCATACAACCTTCTACTCAAAGGATGGTTAGATCCTCGTAAAGCATTATATAATAATTTTAATTCCAATTCATTTAAAGCTGCACCTTCATAAGTTATCGACGTTTTTTTATTGGTGGTTATTGTTCCTGTTTTATCAAAAACGATAGTATCCACTTTAGCCAATTGTTCAATAACCATTGCGTTTTTAAGGTATAATTTTCTATTTCCCATAATGCGCAAAACGTTTCCTTGAGTAAAAGGTGCTGTTAAAGCTAATGCACAAGGACAGGCCACAATTAATATAGCAGTTACTACATTAAAAGCAGTATCGGTGCTAATAAAAATCCAATATAAAAACGACACTAAAGCAAGTCCTAATAATGCCGGAGTGAAATAGCGACTAATTTTATCGGTAATGGTTTTGTGTTTAATATCCACCTTTTTCTGAAACACATCGTTGCTCCATAATTGGGTTAAATAACTTTGTGAAACCGAAAATAATACTTCCATTTCAATTACTTTTCCTAATTGTTTTCCGCCAGCAAAAAGTTTGTCTCCCGATTTTTTTTCTATCGGAACGGCCTCACCCGTAACAAAACTATAATCCACAGAAGCTTTATCGGAAATTAAAATACCATCCACAGGAATTAATTCTTGATTTCTAATTAATAACCTATCCCCTTTTTTAATATCATAAACCTGCACCGGAATTTCACTTCCATCCGATAAAATTTTAGTAATTGCTATAGGAAAATAGGACTTATAATCGCGTTCGAACGAAAGAAAACTATAGGTTTTTTGTTGGAATAATTTCCCCAAAAGCATGAAGAAAATCAATCCGCACATACTATCGAAAAATCCTTGACCATATTCAAAAGTAATATCAACCGTGCTTCGAATAAACATTACAATTATTCCTAAAGCAATAGGGATTTCAATATTTAACATACCGGCTTTAATGCTTTTCCAAGCCGAAACATAATAACCACTAGCAGAATATAAAAAGGAAGGAAGCGAAATGGCAAAAATTAGCCAACGAAGAAATCCACGGTATTGGTTGATCCAAAATTCATTTACTTCAAAATATTCTGGAAACGAAAGTAGCATAATGTTTCCGAAACAGAAAAAGGCAACTCCAATTTTGTAGACCAAACTTCGATCAATTTCTTTCTTTCCTTCATCATAATTATCTAAACTAATATAAGGTTCATAACCAATAGAACAAAGAAGTTCTACAATTGTTTTTAAGGAAGTCTTTTCGGGATTGTAAGTAATTCTAACTTTCTTTTCGGGAAAATTCACTTGTGAAGTTCCTATTCCTGGCTTAAGCCTTTGTAGATTTTCCAAAATCCAAATACACGAACTACAGTGTATGTGAGGAATATAAAGTGAAATAATATGTGTGGAGTTCTCTTGGAATTCCAGAAGTTTTGCAACAATGTTTTCATCATCTAAAAAATCATATTTTCCGTTAATATCCAATGGGGTAGCACCAGGAGATGCCTGAAAATCATAATAACAAGACATATCGTTAACACTAAAAATCTCATAAACAGTTTTGCAACCATTGCAACAGAAACTTTTTTCATCAAAGATTATTTCTTCTTTTTTTATTATACTTAACCCACAATGGAAACAATTATTTGTGTCCATAAATTTGCTCATTTTACCTTATACAAAAGTCAAATATAAATTGTACCTAAAAAATGATATTTGTCATACAAATGTGTAATTTTGTAAGCAAATATAAAATCAATCCTTATGGGTAAATGTGATCAATGTATTGTCCGTGAATTTAGTTCACTAAAAGCACTTGGAAAAGACGAACTTTTACAAATGGCAGATTGCAAAACTTCTTATGTGATAAAAAAGGGAGAACCTATTTTTGAAGAAGGAGAAAGTGTTAATGGAATTTTTTGTATAAAGGACGGCATTTGCAAACTATCTAAATTTAGCGCTAATGGTAAAGATCAAATTGTAAAATTGGTTAAACCAGGAGAATTACTAGGTCAACGTTCTTTAATAAGTGATGAACCTGCCAATTTAAGTGCCGTAGCATTAGAAGATATGGAAGTATGTTTTATTCCGAAAACGGAAATAATGGGATTCTTCAATAAAAATAACCAATTTTCAATGAATGTAATGAAAACCATTTGTGGCGACTTGAAAGAGGCCGATGATCACATGGTTTCTATGGCGCAAAAAAACGTAAAGGAACGTTTGGCAGAAACCTTACTTTATCTAGAAGATACTTTCGGAAAAAACCAAGATGGTTCTTTACATATTCAATTATCTCGTGAAGAACTTGCCGGAATGATTGGTACTGCTACAGAAAGTTGTATTAGACTTTTATCCGAATTAAATAAAATAGGTATCATTGATCTTACAGGTAAAAAGATAACGATACTAGACCGAAATAAATTAAAGAGAATGGCTGATTAATTAATCAGCCATTTTTTATATTACTTTTTCTTATTTAAAAATAAATAGTATACCGGAATTCCTAAGGCAACTATAAATAATCCAAGTCCCGTATTTCGAGTATCGTAAACTAATAAAGTGAAACATATTGCTGCAGTAATGACTATATATAGTATCGGAATTACTGGATATCCAAATGCTTTATAAGGTCTTTCGGCATCAGGTTCTTTTTTTCTAAGAATAAACAACCCTCCTATAGTTAATATATAAAATAGTAAGGATGCAAATGTTGCATAAGTAAGCAAATCGCTATACCGTCCTGAAACACATAAAATACATGCCCATGCACATTGGAACCACAAGGCTTTAGCAGGAACATCGTGTTGGTTTAATTCTCCTGCACCTTTAAAAAATAAAGCATCTTTGGCCATAGCATAAAACAACCTTCCTCCAGATAAAATCAAACCACTATTACAACCAAAGGTAGAAACCATTATTAATCCTGCCATTGCAAAAACACCAATATTCCCCATAATCACACTAGCAGCGGCTGCTCCTACTCGATCTTGACTTGCAAACATAATTCCGTGTTGTACAATAGAACCATCTGGTGTTCCATGCAAAGGCAATAGAGCCAAATACGCAACGTTTGCCAAAATATAAATCACAGTAACTATTAAGGTTCCTAAAAATAAACTTCTCGGAATATTCTTTTTTGGATCTTTAATTTCTCCAGCAATAAAAGTTACATTGTTCCAAGCATCACTAGAAAATAAAGAGTTTATTATGGTGGCTCCCATAGCTCCAAGTAAGGCAATTCCAGATAATTTAGTAATGATTAACGTTCCGTTTTCATTTAAAACGGTTTTACTTGCATCCCACATATTGGTGAAATTAGTTGAAAACGTATTGGTGTGAAAACCAACATACAATCCGAAAATAATTAAAGCAAAAAGTGCAATTAATTTGGCCGAGGTAAATACCAACTGAATGATTTTCCCGTTTTTAACGCCTTTAGTATTTATATAGGTAAGCAAAACAATACTGAACATTGCCAAAACTTGCTTGTTGGTAAAGACAAAACTTTCGCCAATTGAGAAAACTTTATTTTCTAAAAAAGGGAAAAACACTGCCGAATAATTTGCGAAAGCAACAGCCACTGCTGCAATAACACCCGTTTGGATAACTGTAAAAACCGTCCATCCATACAAAAAGGAAATCAATTTTCCGTAAGCACGCTGGATATAAACATATTGTCCGCCAGCATTGGGCATCATTCCTGCTAATTCACCATAACTCAATGCTGCAGACATCGTTAACAAACCCGTAACCAGCCAAATGATTAAGATCCAAGCGGCCGAACCAACGTCTCTTGCCATCGCTGCTGTTACTAAAAATATTCCAGATCCTATCATAGATCCTGCTACTAAACTTGTGGCATCAATAAGGCCTAACGAGCGTTTTAATTCGTGTTTTGTATACAACATAATTATATTTTATTGTTTCAAATATACATTTTTTTGGTGTTAAAATCCAATGGTATGATAATTATCAGTTATTTAATAGACAACTATTCTAACATTTACAAATTATTAAAATAGTACCCAAAATGTCAAAAAACCAAGCAGCACATACCTTTCACATACCAGTTATGGGATTGGCATATACCATAGATAGCCCTATTAGAGTGGCACAATATGGTATATCTTCTGTTATTTCTATCATAGATGATGAAATAATAGAAAAAATGCATACTTTTTATAGCAAAAAATTCCACTTAAATTACGAAGGGATTTCTAACAAAATTCAAGATTACAGAGCATTACGAATTACCTCCTATTTAAATATGGTAGATGCCGAAGTGCAGCAAAAATTTGAAGCATTCAAAAATGAATTAGCCGAAAGTAAAGAAGCGTTAAACAATTATATTGCGATGCTTCCGAATAAATCAGAACTTAAAAAAGGATTGCAAAACCTTATGGATGATGGCATTGCATTTAAAGAAAATGTAATGAATTATTTAGAAAATAATTTATCTGCTGGTGAAATTGATGTAAATATCATGACCAAAGTTGATAAAGACAATTTCATTAAAAACGAACAATTACCTGTTACATTTAATGATGCCCATGCTTCTCTTAGAGGATTTGCAAATAGCAATCTAACTTCTTCTGTGGTATTATCTGCTGGAATGAATCCTAGATTGTACAGTTATTTTGAAAATTTCAAAGACTTTTTTCCGGATGCAAATGGTACGCTGAAAAAGAAAATTATCTTGAAGGTAAGCGATTTTCGTTCGGCTATGATTCAGGGGAATTTCTTAGCCAAAAAAGGGCTTTGGGTTTCAGAATACCGAATAGAATCAGGATTAAATTGTGGCGGACATGCCTTTGCAACGGATGGTTTTTTATTAGGACCTATTTTAGAAGAATTTCATCAAAAGAAAGAACAATTAATACAATCGGCTCATGAATTGATGGTTAAAGCATTGACTATAAAAGAAATGCCATTGCCAGAAAATCCTTTAGAATTAAAAATTACCGTGCAAGGCGGTGTTGGAACGGCAGAAGAACACCAATTTTTATTGGATCATTATCAAATGGATTCTGTAGGATGGGGTTCCCCATTTTTGTTGGTTCCAGAAGCAACTTCGGTAGATGCCGCAACTAGAGAATTGTTAGCAAAATCGGTAGAAAAAGATTTTTATATCAGCCAGATTTCTCCTTTGGGAATTCCGTTTAACACGGTTAGAGGCACTACCAATGAAGCCTTAAAACAACATAGAATTGTTGAAGACAAATCGGGTAGTTCTTGTCCGAAAAAATTATTGGCGTTGAGCAAAGAGTTTTCCAATCAAGGAATTTGTACGGCTTCCAGAAAATACCAAGACATAAAATTAGAAAAATTAGATGCTCAAAAAGATGCTATTTCTTTGCTTGATTACGAGAAAAAAAAAACAAAAATCACAGAGAAATCCTGTCTTTGTGTTGGTTTAGTGAATGCTGCTTATATTGAAAATAGTATTAAAATTAAAGGGGAAGAACAAGGAGTTGTTATTTGTCCTGGACCCAACTTAGCCTATTTTGATAAAGAAGTTTCGCTTTCTAACATGGTGCAACATATTTATGGAAATACTTCTGTTAATGCTTCCATAAACCGTCCAAATCTGTTTATCAATGAATTGAAAATGTATGTGGATTATTTGAAAAATGAAATTGAAGAAACAACTTCAGATATTACTGCAGGGCAGATTAAAAAACTGCAATCGTTTAAAAATAATTTATTGGAAGGAATAGAATATTATTCGAAATTATTCTCCGAAACGCAATTCTTTAAAATGGATTTTGTAAAAATTCAAAACCAATTGCACGACTATAAAAATTCAATTTTTATTATTGAAATTCCACAATTGGAAATGGTTTAATTTAAAAGAAACACGAATTGCACGAATTTTCACGAATTTAAGGATACTAAAAATATTCCAATAATTTAAACTGCATCAGGGCAGTTTCGTATAATTAAAACACAAAAATATTAGTGCAAATTGATGTAATTCGTGTCTCTTTTTTATAATTTCTTCGCTTCTTCCAAATTAGTAATTTGAAAATCAAAGATTTTCTAATTACTAATTTATTTAGGAAGTCGCTTCGCTTCTTCCCAAAAAATATCCATTTCAGCAAGGGTCATATCCATTAATGGTTTTCCTAATTCACCTGCTTTGCTTTCTAAATATTGAAAACGCTTTATGAATTTTTTATTGGTTCGTTCTAAAGCGTCTTCGGGATTCACTTTTAAAAATCGAGCGTAATTTATCAGAGAAAATAATACATCCCCGAATTCGGCTTCTATTTTATCCTGATCCCCAGCCTCTACTTCCACTTGCAATTCCTGAAGTTCCTCTTGTACTTTATCCCAAACTTGGTGCGGTTCTTCCCAATCAAACCCTACTCCTTTTACTTTGTCTTGAATTCTACTGGCTTTTACCAAGGCTGGCAACCCTTTAGGAACACCTTCTAAAACAGACTTCTTACCTTCTTTAAGTTTCAGTTTTTCCCAGTTTTGTTTTACTTCTTCTTCATCAGCAACCACTACATCGCCATAAATATGTGGATGCCTGAAAATCAATTTCTCACAGATTTCGTTACATACATCGGCAATATCAAAGTCGTTGGTTTCGCTACCTATTTTGGCATAAAAAACAATATGCAACAATACATCTCCAAGTTCTTTTTTAATCTCCTGCAAGTCGTTATTTAAGATAGCATCACCCAATTCATAGGTTTCTTCAATGGTCAAATGCCTTAAACTTTCCAGAGTTTGCTTTTTATCCCAAGGACATTTCTCGCGCAAATCGTCCATTATATCGAGTAATCTTCCAAAAGCGTCGAGTTGTTGTTGTCTAGTATTCATGGTTTTTGATTTGTGTAAAAATAAGAAATCCTGCCAGGAAATCTTCTTGACAGGATTAAATTTTATATTATAAAAAAAGTTACTCTTTTTTAGCCGTTTTCTTTTTAGCCTTAACTTCTTCTACTACTTGTTCTTTTACAGAATCTGCATTGTCAACTATAGGCTCTTCTTTAGAAACCATTCCTTTCGATTGGAGCATGTTATACCAATTCAATACTTTTTTAATATCGGATGGATACACTCTATCTTCATCATAATCTGGAACAATTTGCTTGAAATATTCTAATAATTTAGCAGTATCTTCTTTATGCGAAATAGCAGGCCCTTCGTTTTCTTTCACGGCAATAGCACGCATAATTTCAACTAAAGGTTTCTCTTCACTATGGGTATACATAGAAATTTCAGACAATAAACTTACGTTACTTCGCATTCCAACGGTGATTCTTTTTCCGTCTAGCATCGACTCGGCTACAAATCCAGAACGCGTTTGTACTTTCAATTCATACAATCCTGGTTTGCCTGAAATGGCTAATATTTTTTCTACATTCATTTTCTAAAAGTATTTTATGAGGTGGTAAATATATTATAAAAGTTCAATTACAATAGCAATTGAAATAACAAAATTTCAAAAATTGAAGTTTTTGAATTTATCTTCCTTTTTTATTGCAAAATTTCATTCTGTAATCCGGACGGGCTTTACCATCCATAATGTTTTGTAACTTCTTTTTAATCAAGGTCTTTTTCAACATTGCGATTTTATCGGTAAAAAGAATCCCTTCAATATGATCGTATTCGTGTTGAATAACACGCGCAACTAAGCCATCATAAACTTCAGTTTTTTTATTGAAATTTTCATCATAAAATTCTAAAGTAATTTTTTCTTGACGATAAACATCTTCCCGAACGTCTGGAATACTCAAGCAACCTTCGTTAAAACCCCATTCTTCACCTTCTTCTTTGAGCATTTTGGCATTAATAAAGGTTTGCTTAAACCCTTTTAATTGATTTTTCTCTTCGGTAGTTAGGTCTTCGCTGTCGCTAAAAGGTTCGGTATCAATAACAAAAATCCGAATTGCCAATCCAATTTGTGGAGCTGCCAATCCAACGCCATAGGCATTGTACATGGTGTCGTACATATTAATAATAAGTTCCTGTAAATTAGGATATTCAGCTGAAATATCTACGCCTACTTTTCTTAAAACAGGATCTCCGTAACCGTATATTGGTAGTATCATTTTCTGATATTAGTTTTTATTTTTTAAAATGGAAGTGCAAAAGTAACAAAAAACGCTTTTATTTGGAAAGAATGCGTGATTTAAATTAGAACGATTAATTTAAATTAAATATTCAATAAAGTGGACAATTGCAATTAATAGATTGCTAGAAGTTGTATTAGGTAATTTTAAATCGCAATAAATAATCTTGGAGCATAATGGTTGCTGCAATTTCATCCACTAAGGCTTTGTTTTGACGTTGTTTCTTATTGAGTCCGCTATCAATCATGGTTTGGAATGCCATTTTAGATGTAAATCGCTCGTCGGAACGTTCCAAAGACATATCTGGAAATTCTTTTTTAAATTTAGAAACAAATTTCTCAATGATTTCCGAGCTTTCGGAAGGTTGTCCGTTCATTTGTTTGGGTTCACCAATCAAGACTTTGCACACTTTTTCTTTAGCAAAATAGTCTTTCAAAAAAGCAATAGCAGTTTCGGATGGAATGGTGGTTAATCCTGAAGCAATGATTTGCAATTCGTCGGTAACGGCAATTCCGGTGCGTTTCATTCCGTAGTCAATGGCTAATATTCTTGGCATATTGGGTTATAAAGATTGTTTGTATTTAATAAATCCGAAGACATTTACTACATTTTGTTTGACATCAATTTCATAAACACAAGTATATCCTTTAAAAACATAATCTCTAATAGTTTCATTATCAAAATAAATAGATTTTTTAAACAAAAAAGGATGCTTTAAATCTTTTCTCAAATTTTTGATAATATCTTTTCGGAATTTTAAGGCTGCCTGAGGTTTGTCTTTGTAAATAAAATGAACTTGACTTATCAAATCCAATTGAAACTGTTTACTTAATTTTATTGTCATTTTCGGCAAAAATTTCATCCATCATTAAATCTAACTCGTCTAAAGAGCAAAATTCAGCAGTTCCATTTTTAATATTTGCCAATTCCGCCTCCAACTTTTTTTTATTTTCTTCAAAAAAAGGATCCTCTCGAACTATTTTCAATTCTTCTGATGAAAAAGAATTCAAAAATTCTAAGATTTTGTCTTTAATTTGGGGCTGAAATTCTAATCTAATTACTTCCATAATCAAAATTTTAAAATACAAATATATAACATTTTCGAGTCAATTTGGGTTTTGATTTTGGTTAAAAATCCTATCTTTGTGAAAAATATAAACCATGATTCATTTACAACCTACCATAGAAAAGGCTTGGGAAAACCGAGAATTACTTAAAGAAGAAACTACCATAAACGCCATTAAAGAAGTTATTTACGCTTTAGACAATGGTACTTTACGAGTTGCTGAACCAACAGACAAAGGTTGGCAAGTTAACGAATGGGTAAAGAAAGCAGTGGTTATGTATTTTCCAATTCAAAAAATGGAAACGCATGAAGTTGGCATTTTTGAATACCATGATAAAATGCTTCTAAAAACAGGTTATGCCGAAAAAGGAATTCGAGTAGTTCCACCAGCCGTTGCTCGTTATGGAGCCTATATTTCTAAAGGGGTGATTTTAATGCCTAGTTATGTAAATATTGGTGCTTATGTAGACGAAGGAACTATGGTTGATACTTGGGCAACCGTAGGAAGTTGTGCTCAAATTGGTAAAAACGTACATCTATCGGGTGGTGTTGGAATTGGTGGTGTTCTTGAACCATTACAAGCGGCTCCAGTAATCATTGAAGACGGTGCATTTATTGGCTCCAGATGTATCGTGGTGGAAGGTGTTCGCATTGAAAAAGAAGCCGTTCTTGGTGCCAATGTTTGCCTTACAGCCTCTACTAAAATTATTGACGTTACCGGAAGCGAACCTATTGAATATAAAGGATATGTGCCTGCTCGTTCAGTGGTAATTCCTGGAAGTTATACTAAGAAATTTGCTGCAGGAGATTTTCAAGTTCCTTGCGCTTTAATCATCGGACAACGTAAACCTTCCACCGACTTAAAGACTTCTTTAAATGATGCTTTAAGAGAGTATGATGTGGCTGTTTAAGAATTTAGAATGCAGAAAGCAGATTTTAGATGATTTTTCTTCTAAAATCTGCTTTCTGAAATCTGCTTTCTGAAAACTACTTCCCTAATCTCCGCTTTAAATACTTTTTCCTTGCCGTTTTTCTTTTAAATTGTTGGGATTTTTCCATTAAAATGGATGACAATTTATCTTCGGGTTCATTACTTAATTGCGCATATTTTTTAGCAATAATTGGAACCATCCCTTTAGATAGCCACATTTTTTTGAAATTATCCATTCGTTGTTCTATAGATAAATTTTCAAATTTCATGCGGTTTAAATCCACTAGAAAAAAATCATATTGACTATTGCCTTTGTTTACAATCAAAGTATTTCCTGGAGAATGGTCTAGAAAATTGACCTTTGCTTCATGCATTTTAAAAGTAAATTCGGTGAATTGTTCTAAAATTTCTTTTCGTTCTGGAAATAACGGATCGTGAATTAACTCCCGAATCGTAAAATCATATTCTAGTTGGTGGCAGATATAGAAACTCTCCGCTAGAAATCCTAAAGGACTTCGTTCTTCAATAAAAGCAACAGGAAATGGTGTTGGAATAGCATGATCCAATAAATAATTGGCATAATCAAACGATCGTTTCGCCTTGGTACTTCTAAAAAAAGAATAAATAAGCGATTTAAAAATTCCAGGTTTCTGAAAAAACTTGATACTTACCTTTTCCGATCCTAGAAAATTAGTTTTTATGGTATTGCGCGAACCTTTCACAACCAAATCACCTTCGCCAAAAAAAGTTTTAACTAATTGAAGAATAGCCTCTTCTTGATTTTTATATTTTGGATGAATGGTAATTCGCACAATGTTTCTCTTTTATTTGGGTTAAAAGTATAAAAAATAGTACTTTGCACCAAGAATTACTTTTATGAAGAAAATTTTAATCATACAAAACAAACGAATTGGCGATGTACTCATCAGTTCGGTTATTGCAAATAATTACAAAGCAAAATACCCAGATAGCGAAGTGCATTTAATGGCTTACGACTTTACTCATGGGGTGGTACAGAACAATCCCAACATTGACAAAATCATTTCTATCAACGAAAAAGAATTGAAGAAATTTGGCAATTTGATTAAAATTATATTTCAAGTTCGTCGCGAAAAATATGATATTATTTTTGATCCGTATTCCAAATTACAAAGCAGATTGATTTGTAAATTTGGAGGAGCAAACCAAACCGTGGGACATAAAAGCCGCAAGAAAATTGGAAATTTAGGTTACTACACCCACCCTGTCGGAATTTTAGAAACTAAAACTCAAATTTGTGGAAAAGCCATTGAAGATCGCATTCATTTATTGCAACAGGTGGACACTTTTGAAAATATCAACTACGAACCTAAGATTTTCCTTACGGAAAAAGAAAAACAATTTCGAGTTCCAGAGAACTACCAAGACAAAAAAATAATCATGCTCGGCATTTTAGGAAGCACGCCTCAAAAATCGATGCCTTATGAATATATTGCTCAAATTATTGACCATATTGCTAGTACTTTCGATTGTTATTTGCTTTTTAATTATGCTCCAAATCAGAAAGCAGAAGCCGATAAAATTTATAATTTA
>CANGCT010000029.1 GCA_947452415.1 Flavobacteriaceae bacterium | reverse complement strand
CTCATCTACCAATGGTTTGTAGGCTATCAAACGGTCTATTTCAATTCCTGAAGATGCAGTGATGATTAATCTAGGTTTGCAATCGTCAATTCTTATTGCTAATTCGTGTGGTGCGAAACCACCAAAAACCACCGAATGGGTCACTCCTATTCGTGCACAAGCCAACATTGCAAATGCTGCTTGCGGAATCATTGGCATATAAATTACAGCAGTATCGCCTTTTTTTAATCCTAATGAAATCATCCCTCCTGCTAATTTAGCAACCTCTGATTTTACCTCATTATAAGTATATTTCTTTACCGATTGAGTAACTGGCGAATCATAAATCATTGCAGTTGCATCTCCAAACCCATCTTGTATGTGTTTGTCTAAGGCTAAATAACAAATATTTAATTCGCCATCTTTATACCAAAGTGGGTAGTTATTATCATCTTTAGATAAGATAATTGATGGCTTATTATACCATTCAATTTGATCTGCTTGTTCTGCCCAAAAAGTTTCAGGAGATTGCATACTTTTCAAATAAAAATCTTCGTAATTCATTAGTATTGTAGGGCTTGCGGTTCGTTACTTTATAAAGTAAAAGTATAAAAATAAACAATACACTTTGGAATAATCTTGCTAAGTAGGTATATACGAAATCGATTTCGTATAAAGCAAAAAAAGAACGAATTATACTGTTCGTTCTTTAAAATAATTTATATAAAATAGTTATGAAAGCAACTCTACAACTTGTTCCACAACTTTTTTTATTGAAAAAGGTTTAGTCATATAAGCATCAGCACCTAATGCAATTCCTTTTTGTATATCACTTTCTTTATTCTTAGCTGATAGAAAAATAACTTTTGTATGCTTTAAATTGTTGTCATTTCGAATTTGTTCCAAAGTAGCATAACCATCTACCATTGGCATCATTACGTCCAGAATTATTAAATCGGGCAAATTTAACTTAACAATGTCCAATGCTTCTTGTCCATCCCGAGCAATAAATACATCGTAATTATTTTTTTTGAAAGTATATTCTAAAGCCATTACAATATTAGGCTCGTCATCTACAATTAAAATCTTCTTCATAGCATATTAATTTTCAATAGTCTTATTCTTTGGCAAGGTAAATAAAATACTAGCACCTTTTATATTGGCTTGTGCCCAAATTTTACCTTTGTGAAGTTCTATAATTTGTTTACATATTGCTAATCCCAATCCGCTACCAATAGGTTTTTTAATATTTTGATTGGTAGATTGATAGAATTTTTCAAAAATGGCTTCAAAATCATTTTCGGCAATCCCTTTACCATTATCATGAACCGTGGTTAGAATAAAGTCATCATTATTAGTTACTTTAATTACAATTAATCCTTCCTTTTCGGGACAAAATTTGATAGAATTAGAAAGTAAATTTGTAATTACTTGAACAATTCGATCTTCGTCGTAATAGGCATATATCGTTTCATTACTTTCTATACGAACTTCAATTTTTTTATTTTTAATGAGATGCTGTAAAGGCTCAATAGAATTTTCAATGGTAGTAACGAGATTGTGCAGTTCTGGATTAATGGTTTGTTTTCCTGTTTCAAATTTTTCTAAATCTAAAATTTTATCAATTAAACGATTCAATCGATCTGATTCGGAAATAATATTTTGTAAAAATTGCTTTTTTAATTCTTCAGGAATTTCATCATCATCGTGCAAAATTTCACTTGCAGCACGAATTGCAGTAATAGGAGTTCGAAGTTCGTGGGTAATGGTGTCTAAAAATTCGTCTTTTTGTTTGTCTTTAACCATTAAAGAAATATTTGCATTTTGCAATTTGGCCGTAATCTCCTTTAATTCATTGGAAGTTTCCGTCAGTTTTTTATTGATAATAATATTTTCTTTCGATTCTTCTAAGATTTTTAAAACTTCGGGCAAACTAATTTTTTCTTCTTTTACTACACTAGAAATCAATATTCTAGCGGAGGCAGTACCAATATGCCCGG
Organism: Flavobacteriaceae bacterium; assembly: GCA_947452415.1. Lineage (GTDB taxonomy): Bacteria > Bacteroidota > Bacteroidia > Flavobacteriales > Flavobacteriaceae > Flavobacterium. The sequence goes on along the minus strand of CANGCT010000029.1, from coordinate 28,170 downwards.
TAAGTAAGTTTTCTGAAAATTTTATCAAACGGGCATCTGCCAATTCTTGATTGATATCTACATTATATTTTACATTAAAAATATTCATGGCTCGTTTGGTTCTAACTTCACCAAGAAAACGCACTAGCACTTTTTCAATATCGTTTCTATAAGCAGTTCCTTTCCAGATAAAGGCATTCTCGTGGTTGGTAATGTATTTGCTAATGTCCACAAACATTTCGGCATAGTTTCTTTCGCGATAATTCCCTTTAAAACTCACAGAAACAGCAAAATAGGTAATAAAATTAAATAATAAACTCCAAAACAAAGCATGTGGAACCGGTTGCAAATAATCCAATCCAAATAATTGGAATGGCTTTAGCAAATGAAACCCCATAAAGCCTTCTGAAATAAAAGTACTAGAACTGTTAGTCAATCCAATAATATAGGGCGCTAACAAGGTATATATACAAATAATAAATCCAACAATAATACTATAAACAGCTCCCAAACGAGAGCCTCTTCTCCAGAATAAGGCTCCAAAAAATGCAGGTGCAAGTTGGGCAATAATTACAAAAGCAACCATCCCAATAGAAACCAAACTATAATCTAAACCAAAGAAACGATAGATTAAATAGGAAAGAATAATTAATGAAAAGATGCTTATTTTTCTGGTATTTAAGATTTTTCTACTGCTAATAGTTTCCTCATTACCTTTAAGTTTTCCGATTAAATTATACGGAATCAATACGTTATTGGTAACCATAGTTGAAAGTCCGATGGAAGAAACAACAATCATTGAAATTGCTGCCGAAAATCCGCCAAGGAAAACCATTACAGTAAGTAATTTATTATTGAAAAATTGCGGAATTAATAGCGAATAGGTATCTGAATTCACATGTTGCCCTTCAAATAATATATTCCCTCCCCATGCTATTGGATAAACAAAAATATTGAAGATAAGCAAATACAACGGAAACAGCCAAACTGCTGTATTGATGTGGTTTTCTCTATTGTTTTCAATCACCGAAACTTGAAATTGTCTGGGCAATAAAAAGATAGCAAACATAGATAAGACACACAATAAAAACCAATTGATCGCTTGAGGTAAACCGCCAATGGTATTTTTTTCTTTAAAATGTTCTAATAAAGAGGCTTTATTGTAAATATCATCAAAACCATCAAAAACAAAATAGGTAACATATATCCCGATAATTACAAAGAACACCAATTTTAAAACGCTTTCCATAGCAACTGCGGTAACAATACCTTTTCTTTTTTCGGAGGCATCTACATAACGAGTGCCATAATAGGAAGCGAAAAGCGCTAACGCAATAGCTACATACGTTGTAGTGTCATAAAATATATAAGAACTTGCTTTGGTTTGGGTAACGATATGGAAAGTTTCGGCAATTGCTTTAAGTTGCAAAGCGATGTAAGGTAAAATTCCCGTAAGGCATATAACCGTTACTATTGCTCCAAGAAAACGGCTATTTCCATAACGAAGGGAAATAAAATCGGCAATACTAGAAATTTTATTCACTCTAGATATTCGGATAATTTTCTTCAAAATTAATATCCACGAAGGTGCAATAATAATTGGCCCTAAATAAATAGGCAAATAACTTAAACCTTGATCTGCAGCAACACCAATACTCCCGTAATAGGTCCAAGCAGTACAGTAAACTGCTAACGACAAAGTATACACATAGGGATTGTTAGTCCATTTGCTGTTTCCTTTTTTCTCTGCCCAATGTGCAATAAAAAAAAGAACCGCTAAATAGCAGGAAAGAATAACTAATAGTACTATACTATTCATTATATCGGTTTACAATTAAGATGGAAATTAATATTGATAGTGAGCAAATTAAAAAAAAGTAAATATAGATAATTGGAAATCCGAGCAAGCAATTTGACGAATCGAAAAGCAATACCAACGGAAGGTTAAATCCCATTAGTAATACAACCGATATAATTATCATTTTTTGTTGGTGTCTTTTTTTCATGGTCTTTTTGAGGCACGAAGCAATACTAATATTTAAAATCTAAAATAGTTACTTCAAATTTTTGGTTAAAATTAAACATTTTATTCATTAGAAAACAATTATTAAATTTCTGAACTTTATAAAAACCAAAAGCCCTTATAAAATATAAGAGCTTTGAAGTAATTATTATTTAGTCCTTAATCTTCGTACTCGTTAGTCATTGCATACCATCCAAAAATGGTTAAACCAGTAACTACTAAAGGAAGTAAGACGAAGAAGATAATGATTCCGAAAACTAAATCCTCTTGTTTTCCAGATGTTAATTTTCCACCGAATATTCCGATGCAATAGTATGCTACTACAGCTGCTAATGCTATCCATACTATTCCTATATATTTTTTTATTGCGTTCATCATAATTTCTATGTTTTAGTCGTGAAGTGTATTAATTTTTTTGTCAATGTAAATCATTCCGATAACAAAACAAATAGCTGCTATAATTATTGGATACCATAACCCTTCTAAGTAAAACTCAGGATTTAATGGTTTTGGTCCTGTACCTTTCGCAGTTGTTACTAAATAAGTTGAAATTGCAGGTAGTAATCCACCAAAGATACCATTTCCAACGTGATATGGTAATGACATGGAAGTATATCTAATTTTTACAGGGAACATTTCAACTAAGAAAGCAGCTATAGGTCCGTAAACCATGGTTACAAAAATAACTTGAACAAAGATTAAAAAAATTAAAGACCATCTTACACCATCTGTAATGTTTTTCACAACAGCTACATTTGGCTTGATGCTAATTCCATCAATGTGCGATTTATCTTTAGCTTCTCCACTAGTGAATGTTTTCAATGCTAAAGCCGCTAGAGTATCTACTTTTACAGCAGTTTCGCCTTCTTTAATATCATTTTTAACTTTTACTACATTGTGAACTATAACTCCTGCTTTGTCTTTAGAGTCGTATTTAATCCAAGTTTCATTTTTACCTGACTCTTTTGCATCATAAACCAATTCTTTGGCTAAATACAAAGTATCTGTTTTAGTATAATGGAATTTAGCTCCGTTAGAATACAAGGAATCTGTTTTGAAATCAATAAAGATTTTTGTATTTTTAACTGTTGGATTTTTTTTATCTTTTTCTGTTTTTACAGTTGCTACATAAGAACCAATTGCTTTACAGCTATCTTTTACAATGGTGATGTTGTTTTTAGCCATTTCTTTCGAATCGGTTAAATGGTACATCTGACGGTAAATTGGACGGTATAAAAATATTGCCAATAACATACCAGTCATCATTATAGTTTTTCTACCAATTTTATCACTCAACCATCCAAACAACACGAAAAAAGGAGTACCAAATAATAATGCAATTCCTAATAAAGTATCAACTTGAGAAGAATCAATACTTTGAACTGTTTTCATGAAACTCATCGCATAAAATTGTCCAGTATACCAAACAACCCCTTGTCCCATTGTAGCTCCAAATAAAGCAAGTAAGACAAATTTCAAATTCAATTTGTGACCAAAACTTTCTTTTAATGGGTTCACACTAGTTTTTCCTTCAGCTTTAGCTTTTGCAAAAACTGGAGATTCATCCATATTTTTACGAATCAAATACGAAACGAATACCATGATAATAGATACCCAGAACGGAACTCTCCATCCCCATGCATCAAACTCTTCTTTTGACAATAATCCTTTAGTAATTAAGATTACCATTAAAGAAATGAATAAACCTACTGTTGCAGTAGTTTGTATCCAAGAAGTCCAATAACCTCTTTGTCCTCTAGGTGCATGTTCTGCCACATAAGTTGCAGCTCCACCATATTCACCTCCTAGTGCCAAACCTTGAAGTAAACGAAGTAACAATACTAATAATGGAGCCATAAACCCAATAGTTTCATAACTCGGAATACAACCAATCATAAAAGTTGCACCTCCCATTAAAACCAAAGTAACCATGAAAGTGTATTTTCTTCCAATTAAATCCCCTAATCTACCAAAGAATAATGCTCCAAACGGACGTACTACGAAACCTGCTGCAAATGTTGCAAGTGTAGATAAAAAAGCTGCTGTTGGATTGTCTGATGGAAAGAATTTAGTAGATAATACTACTGCTAAACTTCCGAAGATGTAGAAATCGTACCATTCTATCATCGTACCTAAAGAGGAAGCCGAAATTACTTTCCAAATCCCTTTTGTTGATTTATCACTCATATTTTATATTTATTTATTGGTTGGTTAATTATTAAAAAGAATAAGCACAGGAAACCATTGCTCTAAAGTTTCCTACTTTTGTTTGGTTCTCTCCAGCTTTTCCGTAAAGGTCAGCATCTCCCCAAGTGGCAGATGTGTATTCAACCTCTGGAGTTACTCTAAATTTGTTTTGTTTGAAATCTACTCTTGCAGATGCTCTCCATACATTATCTACAACTCTACCACCGCTAAGACCTCGCATGTAGATACTAGATAAAGCGGTTGCAGCAGTACTTGCTCCATTGTTTTTGGTAGAACCAATAAATAATCCAGGAGCAACTTTTTTACCATTGCTAGCAATGTCAATCCAAAATGCAGTAGTTTTAGTTGGATCATAAGATTGAATTCCGTTAGATGTAGTTCCAGTATATCCTCCTAGCATAACTAAGTTATTAAGATTTCCACCTGAAATTCCGTAAACTTTTACTAAAAATTTATCATTTGAAAATTTAGCATATCCAAAAACAGAAGAACTATTTACTTTTTCAGTTGATGTTAATTTTGGAGTTAAACCATTATCCGTAAGTGGTTGTAATGATTTGTATTCCGCTCCTAAACCAGCAATCCAGTTTTTGTTTTTGTATTGAAACACAAGGTTTAAAGAAGGAGCCGATGAATTGATTGAAGCAGAATTTTGCAATCCTGGACCAGGAGCAACAAATTCTCTTTCTTTATAAGCAGTAAGTGCACCAGAAAATTCTTTAGTGAAATTTTGTTTTACTTTAACTTGAGTTGCCCATCCAAAAGGATTGAACATAATACCTGTGTTGAAATTAGCAACACCAGGAAATACCTCAGGTATAAAAGTTGGATACCAAGTTTGTCCCATAATTAAAGATATTTTAGACCAATCCATGTTTACAAAAGCATGTCTTAAACGAAAAGTTCCAATTGTTGCTTCGGTGTTACCATAAAAGTCACCTTCTAAAGTACCACTCATTTTAGCACCCCATACATCTGGACCTTTAACTTTAGCACCTAATCTAGAAGTAATTGCAAGAAAATTAGATTGTCCTACTGCGTTAACATCATTTCCGTTACTATCTTTAACAACATCCAAAGGATACAAATTCAATTGATCTTCTCTAACAGTAGAAGATTTTCTTGAATCATAAATATAATCGGTTCTAATAAATCCATACATACTTACATCCCATTCTTTAGCAGCTGGATTAGGGGCTGCAGGTGTAATCGTTTGTGCAGTTCCCATAAAAGAAAAAGCTACAAAAGATAACATAATAATTTTTTTCATAATTGTCGATTTTTTGGTTAGTAATACATTTTTGCACGACTAAATTCTAAAATTTTGTTAATGAAAAAAATTATGATATATAATATTGTAAATCGCTATAGTTAATCTTTAAAACGCTCCCATTTTATTAACATAAACTTGTCTCCAAGCTCTGTAATAATCATCCCTGCACCTTTTAATTGGTCTTTATTTTTCAGAAATTCAACCAATTCTAAGTGGTTATATATCTTATAAGTTGGGTGGTAATCAGTATGACTAGGTTTTGTCACTTTAAACTCCTTAACCCAGTTACTAACCGTAACGTGAGATACGCCAATAATACGTTCAATCTCTCTAAAACTAAGACCTTCAAGGTATAATTGCAATGCTTTGGTTACATAGTAACTATCAATCTTTTTCCCTAGTTTATTAACAGTAAAGTAATAATTGCACTTTTTGCATAAATAGCGCTGCCTATCCTTAATTACACCGCTTTTTACTATAGCATCATTTTGGCATTTTGGACATGCTAATATCTCCATATATATAAATTTTGCATAAATATACTAAATTAGCAAATACATAAAACATTTTAAGCATTTATTTTTACTTTAAATTACACAGTTCATAAAAATAAGGGGTGTTTATTATATAAATCCTATTTTATGAAGAAATTCCATAATAACATAAATTCTTCAAATATAATTATAACACACCATGAATTAAATATTTTAATTTAATAATCGAAAACAATTTATTGTCAGAAATAAATAAAAAACAACAGTAGTATTTGCGGTAAATTTCTTGTTAAAATAAATTATCCGTATTAAAATATACATAAAATCAGCAATCAATTAAAAAAATCACAAAAAATAGCTTTAATTTGTACAAACACAATTATGCATGGAATTCAATCCCGATACCTTAGAAACAAAGGAAATTTACAAATTATTAACAGGCTCTATCATTCCAAGACCAATAGCTTGGATTGCTACAATTGACGAATCTGGCACCAATAATCTTGCTCCTTTTTCCTATTTTAATATGATTGGCGATGATCCGCCACATGTTATGTTTTCTACTAGAAGAGATAATAATTCTAATAAAGACACCTTAAATAACGTTTTATCTACAAAGCAATTTGTAGTAAATATGGTTACGGAATCCTTAGCCGAGGAAATGAACAGTAGCGCCCAGGCAGTTGCTCCCGAAGTAGATGAATTTGAAATGGTTGGGGTTACTCCTATTCCATCTTCTGTAGTTAAGCCAATGCGAGTAAAAGAAAGCCCCATACAGTTTGAATGCGAAATGGTTCATCATTATTTTCTTGAAGACCATAAACAAGGCGGAGCATGTGTTATTATTGGTCGCGTGGTTCGAATGCACTTCGATGAAAGTGTTTTGCTTGAAGATTATAAAATCAATATGAAAACCTACAAACCAATTGCACGATTAGCAGGTTCTAACTACAGTAAAATAGGCGAAGTTTTTTCGATAAAAAGAAGTTAAATTATTAAATCAGCGTTTACCAGCTTTTGTGAAGCATGGGTTGCATTCGCGTTCCATTAAAATATGAAAATAGCAGTTATTGGTGGTGGTCCTGGTGGACTTTACTTTTCTATATTAACCAAAAAAGCAATGGCCAATTGCCAAATTGACATTTACGAACGTAACAAACCCGACGATAGTTTTGGTTTTGGAGTTGTTTTTTCAGATGAAACTTTAGGCGAATTCTTGAAACGCGACATGCAATCGTATGAGTTAATTCGTAGTAAATTTGCCTATTGGGATGATATTATCATTGCTCGAGATGGTCAGAAAGTCAATGTTGCCGGAAACGGATTTTGCGGCTGTTCCCGAAAAACTTTACTGCAATTATTGCAACAACGTTGTCTGGAAGAAGGCGTTAATTTACATTTCGAACAAAATGTAGACGACTTATCGCAATATAAAGATGCCGATATTATTTTGGCTTCCGATGGTATTGCCAGTGGCATTAGAACCAAATTCCAAAAAGAATTCGGAACTAAAATTGTCTTAAAGAAAAACCGCTTTGTATGGTTGGGATCTACCAAACCATTGGATGCTTTTACCTATTTCTTCCGAACCACGCCACACGGATCCATAGTTGCCCATTCGTATCAATACCAAGAAGGAATGAGTACTTGGATATTTGAATGTAGCGATGAAACTTGGAAAAAACATGGTTTTGAAGTCACTAACGAAACTGATACGATAACTAAAATTGCAGAAATTTTTAAGGAAGAACTTGACGGACATCCTTTAATTTCCAATAGATCCCATTGGCGTCAGTTTCCTCATGTTACTAATGACAATTGGTATCATGATAATATCGTTTTACTTGGCGATGCCAAAGCCACAGCCCACTACTCTATTGGCTCTGGAACAAAATTAGCGATGGATTGTGCTATTGGTTTATCGGATGCTGTAATTGCAAATCCAAATGATGTACAAGCCGCATTCCAACACTACGATAAAACCCGAAGAAATACGGTAGAAATGATTCAGTATGCTGCATTGGTATCGTTAGATTGGTTTGAAAATATGGACCGAAACAACCAACATCCTTTTTACCAATTTGCTTTCGGATGTATGACACGCTCTAAAAAAGTAACTTTTGAAAATTTAAGATTACGGGATAAAACCTTTACCGATAAAGTTTTAAACGAATTCAATGTCAATATCAATGTCAACAACAAAAATCAATCTCCTTCATTTTCAAAATTTAAATTACGTGATTTAGAACTGCAAAACCGAATTGTAATGGCTCCTATGGGACAATATTCGGCAGAAGATGGTGTCGTGAACGATTGGCATTTCCAACATTATACCTCTCGTGCTATTGGAGGATTAGGTTTGATTTTAACCGAATTAACTGCAATATCCGAAACCGCACGTATCACTTTAGGTTGTGCCGGTATATATAATGAAAGTCAAATGGTTGCATGGAAAAGAATCAATGATTTTATACACACAAACACGCAAACTAAAATCGGAATTCAACTAGGACATTCTGGACGAAAAGGCGCTACCAAAAAACCTTGGGAAGGTAACGAACCACTAGAAAATAGTTGGGAATTACTTTCGGCTTCTGCAATTGCCTTTAATAATAAGTTTGCCACTCCAAAAGAATTGACTTTATCTAACATGGATTCAATCACTTCCCAATTCGTTCAGGCCACTAAAAATGCAAACGAAGCAGGTTTTGACATGATTGAACTACAAGCGCACCACGGATTCTTATTAGCTTCCTTCCTATCACCACTTACAAATATCAGAACCGACGAATTTGGCGGAAGCATCGAAAATAGATTGAAATTCCCATTAAGAGTTTTTAATGAAATGCGAAAAGTATTTCCGAAAGAAAAACCAATGTCGGTTCGGATTTCTGCAACTGATTGGACAGAAAACGGAATTTCGGAAGAAGACGTAATTACTATTGCATCCGAATTTAAAAAGGCTGGAGCCGATATTATAAACGTTTCCACAGGAAATACAGTCGCTGGTCAAAAACCACAAACAGGTAGAATGTGGCAAACGCCTTTTGCAGATGCTGTTCGAAATACCGTTCCTATTCCAACCATTACAGCAGGTTACATTCAAGATATTGATCAAATTAATACCATAATTCTTAACGGAAGAGCCGATTTAGTTGCGCTTGGAAGACCATTATTATTGGATGCTAATTTTGTTCGCAACGCGCAAGCCTACGAGCAATTGGAAGCCAACGAGATACCAAATCAATACAAAGCAGGTATATCCCATTTATATACTTTAAAAGCAACGGAAAGAAAGCAAGCAGAGGGAATGAAAAAAGCGTTAAAGCCGAAAAGTAACAAAAAATAATTACGAATTTTGAATTACGAATTATGAAAAAAGACAATATTATTCAAATCAAGAGTTATGCTTTTGCAGTTAGAATAGTAAAAGTATACCAGTTTTTAAGTGATGAGAAAAAGGAATTTACATTAAGTAAACAACTTTTACGCAGTGGAACTTCTATCGGTGCAAATATAGAAGAAGCCATTGGAGGTCAATCGGAAAAAGATTTTTATGCTAAGTTAACTATTTCATATAAAGAAGCAAGAGAAACACATTATTGGATTAGGCTATTAACGGATACCAAATATTTAACGACCGAACAAAGCGAAAGTTTACTAATTGATGTAGCAGAATTATTAAAAATAATTGGTTCTATTCAGAAAACACTTCGTAATTCCTAATTCTTAATTCGTAATTATTTTTATGAAACATTTCGAAGACAATTTCGCCCACAACAATCTCCCTAGTCAGGATTTACAACCCGACTATATTTTTACCGATTTACCCCAATTTCAGCATCCAAAAATGCTGAATTGTGTGGATAAGTTGTTGGACAATCATATTAAAGAAGGTCGCGGTACTAACATTTGCATTAGAACATTTGAAGAAACTTGGACCTACCAAGATTTATACGAAAAAGCCAATCAAATTGCTCATGTACTTGTAGAAGATTTAGGATTAAAATCTGGTAATAGAGTCTTAATTCGTTCAGCTAACAACCCAATAATGGTGGCGTGTTGGTATGCCATTTTAAAAGCGGGAGGAATTGTAGTTGCTACTATGCCGCTACTTCGTTCTAAAGAATTGGCTACGATTATTGATTGTGCCGAAATTTCACATTCCTTTTGTGATGCGTCTCTAGAGGATGAAATACATTTAGTGAAATCCCCGTTTTTAAAACAAATCTGTTTGTTTGGCAATTCCCAATTGGAGGAGTTAATACAATCCAAACCGAAAACCTTTACCAATTACCACAGTAAGGCCGATAGTTTGGCTTTGATTGGATTTACATCTGGAACTACTGGTTTGCCAAAAATGACCTCGCATTACCATAAAGACATATTAAATATTTGCGAATGTTTTCCGCAATATTCCTTGCAACCCACACAAAATGATATTTTCACAGGCAGTCCACCAATAGGGTTTACATTTGGTTTAGGTGGATTAGTATTGTTTCCTATGTATTTTGGTGCTTCTACTTTTTTAATAGAAAAACCAAGCCCTGATAATTTATTGCAAGCAATTCAAGATAATAAAATAACCATTTTTTTTACTGCACCAACGGCTTGGCGAATTATCACCACCAAAGTAAAAGAATACGATATTTCTAGCTTACGCAAATGTATCTCTGCCGGAGAAACCTTACCTTTAAAGGTTTGGCAAGATTGGTATGACACAACAGGATTGAAAATTATTGACGGAATTGGCTCTACCGAAATGCTGCATATTTTTATTTCTTCTAATGAAGAAAACATGAAACCTGGTTCAACAGGACTTGCAATTACAGGTTATGAAGCAAAAATTGTAGACCAAGACGGAAACGAACTTCCAACAAACGAACCTGGTAGATTAGCCGTTAAAGGCATTACAGGTTGCAAATATTTGAATCGAGAAGACAAACAACTAGAATATGTTGAAAACGGCTGGAACATAACAGGAGATATTTTTCGTAAGGATGAAGAAGGCTATCTTTGGTTTGTTGCTCGTGGCGACGACATGATTATTTCTTCAGGATATAATATTGCAGCAATTGAAGTAGAAAGCGTACTTTTGACTCACAATGATATTCTAGAATGTGCCGTTATTGGTTTGCCCGATGAAGAACGTGGAATGCTTGTTTGTGCGCATATTGTTTTAAAAGAGAAACATAAAGCAACGGATGCGATGAAAAATCGTATTCAGCATTGGTTTAAAGAAGTAGCTGCTCCTTATAAATATCCAAGAGTGATTTATTTTACAGAGGAATTACCTAAAACAGAAACTGGAAAAATCCAAAGATTTAAGTTGAAATAGTATCAAGATTAATAGTATTAAGTATCAAAACTTCAAGAAATGAGAAATGCATTTTTAGTAATAAGCATCACAATTCTATCCTTAACAGGGATATTAATTTACGTTAATTGGAAATTTTGTTTTCTTCTTTTAATCTTCATTCCATTGATTATAATGGGATTATACGATATGTACCAATCGATTCATACCATTAGAAGAAATTTTCCACTTTTAGGACGAATGCGCTACCTTTTAGAATCCCTTGGACCTGAAATGCGACAATATTTTATAGAAACCGATACCGAAGGAAAGCCTTTTAACCGCTTACAACGAAATATGGTGTATGCCAGAAGCAAAAAAGCAATCGATTCGCAACCTTTTGGCACCCAATTGAATGTTTACGATTTAGGTTATGAGTGGATCAATCATAGCATTCGCGCCATTTCGTTTTCTCAAATAGAAGAAAATCCTCGGGTAAAAATTGGTTCTTCCCAATGCGAAAAACCTTACGAAGCCAGTATATTTAATATTAGTGCAATGAGTTTTGGTGCTTTAAGTAAAAACGCAATTTTAGCATTAAATGCTGGTGCCAAAGCAGGAAATTTCTACCATAATACAGGTGAAGGCGGACTTTCTCCTTATCATTTGCAAAATGGCGGCGATGTAGTGTGGAATATTGGAACTGGCTATTTTAGTTGTCGCACCCCGGACGGAAAATTCAATTATGAAGAATATACCAAAAGAGCAACTTTAGAAAATGTGAAAATGATTGAAATAAAATTCTCACAAGGAGCTAAACCTGGGCATGGTGGAATTTTACCAAAAGAAAAAGTAACCGATGAAATTGCCGCAATCCGATTGGTGTCAAAAGGGCACGATATTGTATCTCCACCCACCCACTCGGCTTTCACAACTCCTTTAGAATTAATGGATTTCGTGAAATTATTACGAAAAGGTTCTGGCGGAAAACCCGTCGGAATGAAAATTTGCATCGGAAATAAATCCGAATTTTTATCCATTTGCAAAGCCATGATTGCGACCAATACTTATCTTGATTTCATCACTGTAGATGGTGGCGAAGGCGGCACTGGCGCAGCTCCCCCAGAATATTCCGACCATGTTGGAATGCCATTGCAAGAAGCCTTGGCTTTTGTTTACGATGCCTTGAATGGCTTCGGAATTAAAGATCAAATTAAAATTATTGCCAGCGGTAAAGTTATTTCTGGATTTGATATCATCAAAAATCTTTCTATTGGTGCCGATTTATGCAATTCTGCACGCGGAATGATGTTTGCTTTGGGCTGTATTCAAGCCCTCGAATGCCACGCCAATACTTGCCCTACAGGCGTTGCCACCCAAGATTTGAAACTGATGAAAGGCTTGGTTCCCGAAGAAAAAAGTATTCGCGTAACACGTTTTCACAATGAAACCGTGAAAAGCGCTGTCGATTTGATGGCATCGGCAGGAATTAATCACCCAGACAATGTCACTCGCGATGCGGTAAGTACTCGAATTGAAAGAAATAAAGTAGAAACGTATGCGCAAACTTTTCCTGAATTAGAACCAAGTTGTTTAGCAAATGAAAATACCGTTCCAAAAGAATTTTTGTATTTTTGGAAGAAGGCAAGTATTGAAAATTTTTAATTTAAAATAAACTCTGACAGAGTTAAAAACACCTTAAATATGACCCACCCTTTTACAAAAAAAGAAAAAATCCGTTTCCAACAAGTGGATTATGCAGGAATTGTATTCTATCCAAGATTTCTAGAAATGCTTAATTGCCTTGTAGAAGATTGGTTTGAAGAAGCACTAGACCAACCATTTTCTAAAATGCACGAAACCAACGGAATTCCAACCGTAGATTTAAAAGTACAATTTAAAAAAGCAGCACGTTTAGGAGAAATTCTTACCAAAAAATTATGGGTTAAAAATCTAGGCAGTACTTCCATCCTATGCGGATTTTCCTTTGAAAACGAACAAGGGAAAACCTGTCTCGAAGGCGAAGTAACTTTAGTAAACGTGGCCTTTCAAGAAAACAAAAATGACATTAAAGCCGAACCTTTTAATGAAGAAATGAAAAATAAAATTAGTAATTACAAATTATGAATTACGAGTTAATATTCGTATTTAATTCCTAATTCGTAATTCCTAATTCGTAATTCCAAATTCGTAATTCCAAATTCGTAATTAAACAAACTATGGACTTTAAAAAAATCAAAGCCGCTACCGTTCAAACTTCTCCTGTTTTTTTAAACGTAGAAAAAACTATTGAAAAAGCAATTACTTTTATTAAAGAAGCAAGTGCTAATGGTGCGCAATTAATAGCCTTTCCAGAAGTTTTCATTGCAGGCTACCCCTATTGGAATTGGATCATGACGCCCGTTCAAGGGAGTAAATGGTATGAAAAATTGTATAAATGTTCGGTTGCTGTAACTGATGAATCGATACAGCCTTTATTCCAAGCAGCAAAAGAAAACAATATTCAAATTGTAATCGGAATAAACGAACGAGGTGATTCGTATGGTGAAATATACAATACCAATTTAATTATTGATAATAACGGAAACTTAATTGGTAAACACCGAAAATTAGTTCCCACTTGGGCAGAAAAACTAACGTGGACTTCTGGTGATGGTTCTTCTCTAAAAGTTTATAATACCGAAATTGGTCCCATCGGAACCTTAGCTTGCGGTGAAAATACCAATACCTTAGCACGATTCACGCTACTTTCTCAAGGTGAATTAATTCATATTGCAAATTATATTTCGTTGCCGGTAGCCCCACCTGATTATGATATGGCAGAAGCAATTAAAATTAGGGCTGCAGCACATTCATTTGAAGGAAAATTATTTACCATTGTTTCGTGTTCCACAATTTCGCAAGAAATTAAAGACGCATTAAGAGAAGACGTCCCGAATGTGGACGAATTATTAACTAGAAAAAATTCTGCATTCTCTGGATTTATTGGGCCAAATGGTGCTATAATTGGTGAACCACTAATTGATGAAGAAGGAATGGTTTATGCAGATATCGATCTAGAAAAATGCATACAACCCAAACAAATGCACGACATTTTAGGACATTACAATAGATTTGATATATTTGATTTACGCGTGAACATTGCTCCAACAAGAAAGATTACATTTATTGATAATCACGAGGAATTTAATAAGAGATAGTATTAAGATTGAAGTATTAAGTATCAAGATTAAAGTATTAAGTATTAAGATTTATGAAAATTCACTTAATTTTTCTTAATACCTTAATGGTTAAAAAAAATAAAACATGAAAGAAACGAAACATTCAGACGATGTTATTGGTCGCGCAAGGGTTCAAGACACACCCGAACTCGAAGCCTATTATAAAGAACTCGAAAGCCTTGGTGCCGGTGCTTTATGGACTGTTGCGAACGATATTGAACCATGGGAACCTCGAAGTTCATCCGTTCCGATGCTTTGGAAATACAAAGATTTGAGAGCGTTGGTTTTAAAATCCTCTGAATTGGTTACACCCGAACAAGCGGGTCGTCGTGTGGTGTATTTGGTAAACGACAAACGCAAAGATGTTTCGGCAGCCGTGGGTTGGTTGTATACCGGAATTCAAGTTACACTCCCAAGTGAAAGCACTTCGGCGCACCGTCATCGGGCATCTGCGTTACGTTTCATTATGGAAGGCAGTAAAGGATATACCGTGGTAGATGGCAACAAAATCATGTTGGAAGTCAATGATTTTGTAATTACACCTAACTCCACTTGGCACGAACATGGCGTTGAGGCCGATGGAGAAACTTGCATTTGGCAAGACGGATTGGATATTCCCTTGGTAAATGCTCTCGAAGCCAATGATTATGCTGTTTATGATGGCAAACAACCCTTAGTTTCTCCGGTCAATCATTCGCCAATTACGTTTGGTGGCGCAGGATTAATTCCGGTAGATATATCTTGGGACAAACCCTATTCGCCTTTATTCAAATACTCTTGGAAAAATGTATATCCAACATTATTGGAAGTTGAAAAAGTCAATCAAATTAATCCGTTTGACGGAATTTTAATGCAATATTCCAATCCGTTAACAGGTGATCATGTCATGCAAACCATGGGTGCCGCTATGCAATTATTACCAGCTGGTTTCAAAGGTAAGGCACACAAACACACTGGTTCCTTTGTATACCAATGCGCCAAAGGAAAAGGCTTTTCCATTATCAACGGAAAACGTTTTGATTGGAAAGAACGCGATATTTTCTGCGTTCCATCTTGGGCGTGGCACGAACACCACAACGCCTCCGATACCGAAGATGCTTGTTTATTCCAATTCAATGATTTACCTGTAATGGAAAAATTAGGATTATATCAAGACAAAATTTATGAAGAAAATAATGGAAATCAAAAGTATTAGAAGCGAATCATTTGGGCATTTTAGTAAACCATTTTCCTGCTGCTTTTCCATAGCTTTTTGTTTTTAAAAAGAAAAAACAAAAAGGCTATTCCCTTGCATCAGGGCTATTAAGCATAAATTTTGAATAAAAATAAAATTAAACTACAACCTTAAGAAACTAAAAAAATGTTTAGGTATATAAACTAAACACCTAAACTAATAAACTTCTAAACTAAAAAATGAAACTACTTACATACAAAACAGCCGATACCGAACCTCGTTTAGGATTTATCCACAACAACCAAGTAATTGACATGGAAGATTTTGGAGAAATATCCAATTTTCCATTACCAAACGACATGTTGGATTTAATTGACCTTGGATTTGAAATAATTCAGGAAATCACTGAAATGGTTCAGGAAACTCCAGAGAATTTCTTTGAAGAAATATCCTATAATATGGACGAAGTTACCATTCTTGCTCCTATTGAAAAACCAAGAAAAAACATCATCGGGATAGGATTAAACTATACTGAACACGTTGCCGAAAGTGCACGAACTTTGGATACAACCGGTAAATTACCACAAAAACCAATAATCTTTTCGAAACCACCAACAACGGTTACAGCAACCAATACAGAGATCATTAAAAACACAAAACTAACTTCACAATTAGACTGGGAAGTTGAATTAGCAGTAGTTATTGGCAAAAAAGGAAAATACGTTGCTAATGCAGAAGCTATGGATTATGTTTTTGGTTATACCATTATTAATGATATTTCTGCTAGAGATTGCCGTCGTGAAGGACAATGGATTGTTTCTAAAGGGCAAGATACTTTTGCTCCAATGGGACCAATATTAGTTACCAAAGACGAAATTGAAAACCCGCACAACTTAAACTTATCTTTAAAAGTAAACGGAGTAGAAAAACAAAATTCTAATACCAAATTTTTACTTTTCAATATCAATGATCTAATTGAAGATTTAAGCATCGTGTTTACCTTAGAACCAGGTGATATTATTGCCACAGGAACACCATCTGGCGTTGGCGCAGGAAGAAATCCTCAAGAATGGCTATACGATGGTGATGTGGTAGAAGCAGCTGTAGAAGGAATTGGTACAATAGTAAATACAATTAAAGAAATTTAATGAATTATTTCAATTTCTTTAATCTTAGTTCCTAAATAAAATCTGCGTTTATTCGCGTTTGCGTATGCAATCCGTTTCATCCGCGTTCCAAAAAAAAATATTAAAATGAAATACAGAATAGGACAAATTGTTCCCTCTTCCAATGTGACGATGGAAACCGAAATACCAGCGATATTTAAAGCAAGAGAAACTATTTTGCCTGAGCGTTTTACTTTCCATAGCAGTAGAATGCGAATGAAAAAAGTAACCAAAGAAGAATTGGAAGCCATGGATGCCATGAGTTTAAAATGTGCCCAAGAACTTTCGGATGCTCATGTAGACGTTATGGGATATGCTTGTTTGGTTGCTATTATGAGCATGGGACGCGGTTACCATTGCGTATCGGAAGTAAATTTACACCAAGAAACGGTTGCCAACGATTTCCCTACTCCTATTGTAACTTCGGCAGGGGCTTTGATTAATGGGTTGAAAGTTTTAGGTGCAAAACAAATCTCTATCATCACTCCTTACATGCGACCATTAACTGACATGGTTGTAGATTATATTGAACACCAAGGCATCAAAGTAAAGCAAAGTATTGCTTTGGAAATTCCTGATAATTTGGAAGTTGCAGCACAAAATCCTTTGAATTTATTGGAAATTTACAAACAGTTAGATTTAACCGATGTAGATGTTTTAGTTGCTTCGGCTTGTGTACAAATGCCCTCGCTAGAAGCAATCGATTTGATTCAAGCAGAATGTGGAATTCCAGTAACTTCAGCAGCAGTTTGCACCACTTATGAAATGATGAAAAAATTAGGAATTGAAGCCAAATCGAGCATTGGTGGAGAACTGTTAAATGGAAAATATTAAGTTTATAATGTACCTTTATTTGTTATGACAAATGTCATAAATAGTGCGATTTAGATTTTTTACTTTTGGTAAAACTTAAAATCCAAATCTCATGAACAAATTAGTAATTCCATTATACTCCTGGAATAATGGAGCATTTATTATGATAGGCATTTTTGCATTAGTTATTATAGGATTAGTAGGTGCTATATTCCTCATGATGGGAAGTAATAAAAACAAAAAAGACTAAGCTTTCGCTTGGTCTTTTTTGTTTAGTTTAGGATGCTATTGGTATTCTTTAATTATTAGATACACTTCCGCCTGAGGTTTCCTCTTTTGAAATATTTTTGGGTGTTCCGTTGTAATGAATAGAAGCACCACTAGATGCTTTAGCTTTTAAACTCACTAAAGGATGTACGTTTAATGAACTTCCACTAGTTGCTTCAGCAGTTACTTCATTGGCCAAAAGATTTTCGGCATCTAGTTCAGAGCCGCTTGAAGAAGAGGAGCTAAACTTTAAAGTTTTACCCAATAACGTAATGGTGCTTCCGCTAGTGGATTCGGCATAAACCACATCCATTTCTAGGGTTACATCTATTTCGCTTCCGCTAGTAGATCCTATTTTTATAGTATTTGTAAAAGCGGAACTTTTTAATGTACCATTGGATTTAATATTAGATCCGCTGGTTGCTTCAAGACCATCAATTGCAGGCATTTTGACATGCACGGTTTCGGTATCGGCATTGTAAATATTTACATCAGAAGTAATTTCTAAAGTACCATTTTCTACTTTGGTGGTAATGTGAGTTAATAAGTTTTGATCTGCTTCTACTTCAACTGAAACAAAATTTGCTTGTTCTACGATAACTTCGAGACCCCTACTTACTGAAATTTTAGTGAATTTTTCGGAAATGGATCTTTTTTCAGTTTGAACATTTCCATTGCCTTTAATTCCGTTAAAGATACTACCATTGCAGGAGGAAAACAACATTGCAACAGTAGTTGCAATTAATATTTTAGTGCAAAAAATAATTAATTTTACCATGATTATTTAGTTTTAATTAGTATACCGTCTTTGTTTAAGTTCAAACTTCCTGGTCCACTTTCGTAAGTTTTAGTTTTGGTTTCTGTTCGGATAATTTCTCTTCCATTAACTTTAACTGTAACTGTTTTTACAGAATCTCCTTGTACTTCATTTATGTTCTCTGATTGGATATCTATGTCGTCGTGATCATTTTCATTCACAGGACAATCTAAACATTTTATTTTAGTTTCCCCAACTTTATAAGTGTAATCGCCTGAACTATAATGCATATTAAAATAATCATTATCCGAATTATCATAATCTTCAATGCTTGTATCTGCTTTAAAGAGTGTTCCTACTGGTAAATATAAAAATAATTCTACTTTTTGGTTTCGGAATTTAGAAGCAACTTCACTCAATAAATAATTATCTAAGATTAATTGATTTCCTTCTATTTTATAACTGTATTTTATTTTTTCAGCACTTTTTTTTGCTTGGTCCGCCGATTTTCCAAAGGCTAACTTTTCTACTTGAATAAACGGAAGTTTTTCAGTAGTATGCATTACTTTTAAATACACATTATTAGAATAAATAACTTCGTGGTTGGTTTCGTCTTGAGTAAGTCTAAAATCGGTATGATCGTTAACATCTTTATCATAAAAATCGTTGTTTTTAAAACTAATATGAAGTGTATCGGTTGGAGTGATATTAATAGTTTCCTTTTTAACATCTTTGGCTTCCGAAGAAATTTGTGTAAACTCATTAATTCCTAAGTAAATCAATATCCCAATAGCAATAATCCAAAGGGCTAGCAAGGTATATTTTGCAATATTTCCTATAGATTTATAATTGGTCACCACTAATTTTAATCCTAAAATAAGTAAGAAGAAAAATGGAATTCCTAAAGTCAATAGAAATAAAATTCCTTGAATCCAAAGCGGAGTTTCCAATCCTAGTGGAGTTCTAAAATGATTTATCAAAGTATTTTGCGGTAATGAACTAGAAAATATCGCAACTATTGATGTAATACAAATTCCAAATAGAGAAGCTGAGGAAAGAATAATTAATATTACTCCAATAGCTTTTGCAAATGCTTCAAAAACCGAAGTAAAAACACCTCCTAACTTATTCCCTACTGATTCAGCTCCATTTTTTACACGGTTTCCCAACTCATCGTAATTGGCATTTTTTATTTTATCGGAAACGTTATCAAATTCTGCTCTTACTTTTTTTTCTATATTAGAAATAGTAACTGGTTCCCCCGTCATTTCTAATTTTTCGGAAGTTGTCACTGCTTTAGGCATGGCAATCCATAAAACTAAATACGCAATTAACCCAGTACCAAATCCGAAAAATAAAATTAAAAACAAAAGCCGAATCCATACTGAATCTATTCCGAAATAATGTCCAAGTCCTTTACAAACGCCACCTATCATACCCCGATCTTCATCACGATATAATTTCTTTCTTCTAGTAGTAGCATAATTGAAAGGCTGAACAGGTTCGGTATCATCGTCAATTCTATAATCTTCAGGTTGTCCCATAACGGTAACCACTTCATCTACATCAGTGTTATTGATTACATGTTTATCGCTTTTTTGTCTTTCGGTAAAAAGTTCGGCAACACGCATTTCAATATCTTTCATAATTTCTTCTTTTCCAGAGGAATTAGAAAGAGAACGTTTTATAGCATCAAAATATCTGGATAACTTTTGGTATGCATCTTCATCAATGTGAAAAAATAAACCACCTATATTAATATTTACTGTTTTGTTCATGATTATTGTTTTTGATTGGTTATAATGTTTACAGCGTCAGACAATTCGGTCCAAGTACCATTTAATTCGTTTAAAAATGTTTTTCCTAATTCGGTTAACTCGTAGTACTTTCTTGGTGGTCCTGAGGTGGATTCTTCCCAACGGTAATTAAGCAAACCATCATTTTTTAATCTTGTTAATAGCGGATAAATTGTTCCTTCTACTACAAGAAGTTTGGCGTTTTTTAAGGTATCCAATATTTCTGAGGTGTAGGCTTCTTTCTCTTTTAACACCGATAAGATACAAAATTCTAAAACACCTTTTCGCATTTGAGCCTTTGTGTTTTCAATGTTCATGATTCCATTTGATTTTTTTTGATTAAACTATTCCTTTTTTGATTGATTTACTTGTTTGCGCAAGTTATTTGATGATTAAAACTCCAAAAATAATGATGCTATAGATAGACCATTAATTTCTTATGCAAAGATACAACCTAAAAAAGGTATTATGCATTACAATGTACTATTATTTAACATTTAATTAACAAATAGAAATTTATTTTCGTACCTTCAAATTATTGTATATTTACAACAAAATCAATACTTCATGGAATTTTCACCTGCTAAATTGAATACATTTTTATTTTTCAAACTTCCCTCTGCTTTTTGGTGTGGTGTAAGGGTAAAGAGCGTCACCCCTACTATTTGTGTTGCAACTGTTAAACACCGATGGTTAAATCAAAATCCGTTTAACTCTATTTATTTTGCGGTTCAAGCAATGGCTGCCGAACTAACTACGGGTGCATTAGTAATGTATCAAATAAAAAAAAGCAAAAAAAACATATCGATGTTGGTTGCCAACAATAAAGCAAGTTTTACCAAAAAAGCTAAAGGACGAATTACCTATACGTGTTCAGATGGAGCAATAATAAAACAAATTGTACAAAAAACTATTGCAACTGGCGAAGGACAAACCGTTTGGTTAAAATCCATTGGAGTCGATGCGCAAGGTGATATAGTTTCGGAAATGGATTTTGAATGGAGTATTAGATTAAAACAATAAATTTGATGCTAAATCAATAATTTTTATAAATTTGCCAATAAACCAAATATAAAATGAGAAAATTACTACTATTAATTATACTTATATTAGCAACTACAATTACTTATTCTCAAAAGAAAGAGAAAGTTAAAGGTTCTAAAATTGTAACTACCGAGATTAAAAAAATGGAAAGCTTCACTTCTATAGAAGTTGCTGATAATTTGGAAATCTTTTTAGTGAAAGGAAATGAAAGCAGACTAGAAATAGAAGCAGATGATAACCTACATGATGCTATTGATGCTTCTATTAGTGGGTCCACTTTGCGCTTATCAACTCTTAAAAGTATTTCTGGATATAAAAAATTAAGCATCCGAGTAACTTATACTGATGATTTTAAACAAGTTGTTTCTAGAAATGAAGCTACAGTTAGTGCTATTGCTGAAATTGAATTGGAGAATATTACTTTTAAAAGTTTTGATTATTCAAAATTGTTTTTGAGTTCTAATTCGAAGAATTTTTCTTTATATATGGAAGATAAATCAGAAGGAGAGATAAGTTTTAAAGGAGAAAACATAATTATTAATTTGAGTAAAAATGCTTCGCTAAAAGCAAAAGTTACTACTACTAATTTAACTTTAGATTTGTATCAAAAAAGTGAAGCATTAGTTACAGGGGATGCAGAAAAAATGAAAGTTCGATTAGATAATAACTCCTCTCTAGAAGCAAAAGCATTAATAGTTAAGGATGCAGAACTTACTTGCGAAGCCTATTCTACAGTTAATTTATTTGTGAAAAATACTCTTTCTATTGATGCTTCTGGAAAATCGGAAATACAGTTGTATGGTGATCAAAAAATTGACATGAAACGTTTTGTAGATAGTGCAGTGCTTACTAAAAAGCCTACTAAGTAAAACAAAAACTCTTTTAAATAAAAAAATCTTCCAGTGGGAAGATTTTTTTATTTAAAAATGGCAAGCGACCTACATCGCACCGCTCAACCACATACCTTTGCTATGTTCCCATCCTGGAGGAGTCTGCAGGAGCTGGTCGTGTAGGACTTGCCAGTGCAAATATACAATCTTTTTATATTTTTGCAAGAAATTAACATCTTAAATAATACATTTGTAACTGTAATATTCAACCTTTTTACAATGAAACAATATAACGCATTAGCATTCATTTTATTAGCAACTATATTGGCGGTTAGTTGTGATAAAAAAACAAATAACGAGAGTTTTTTTAGCATTAACGAAGATGTTTTAAAGGCACAATACACTCCAAAAGAATCCATAAAAATAGAAGTTATTGACAGCAGCAATAAAAAAATTGACAGTATTGTTTATTCAATAAACAACCTAAAAATAGGTTCAGTTAAAGGAAATAGTAAATTTAGTTTTGCACTTAAAGACCAAAAATTAGGATATCAAAATTTAAAAGCAAACATTTATTTTGAAGGTACCAACGAAGTAGATTCTTCTCGAGTAGAATTGATTTCGGATATTACTCCAAAAGTTCTTACCTATACAATTGTAAATACCTATCCACATGACATCAATTCCTATACAGAAGGTTTAGAATTTTATAAAGATACGCTTTACGAAAGTGCGGGAGAATATGGCAAATCTAGATTATTGAAAACCGACTATAAAACAGGTAAAATTCTTAAAAGTCTAAAATTAGAAGACAAATATTTTGGGGAAGGTATTACAATAATTAACGATAAAATTTACCAACTCACTTATAAGGAACATATAGGATATATTTATGATGCTAAAACTTGGAAATTGGAAAAAAGCTTTGTTTTTGACAAACCCGAAGGTTGGGGAATGACTAATGATGGTAAGAATATTTATTTCAATGATAGTTCTGAGAAAATATGGAAAATGGATCCTGAAACTCAAAAAACTATAGATAACATTAATGTATATTCGGAAAACAATAAAATAAAAGAGGTTAATGAATTGGAATGGGTAGATGGCAAAATTTATAGTAATATTTATCAAAAGAAAGCAATTGTAGTAATCAACCCTAAAAATGGTGCTGTAGAAGGAATGCTAGACATGTCCAATTTGGAAAATTTAATTGTAAAACTTCCAGATACTGATGTTTTAAACGGAATTGCCTACAACCCAAAAACTAAAACATTCTTTGTAACTGGAAAAAATTGGAACAAAATGTTTGAGATTAAAATAAACTAATAAGCACTAATGGCAACTAGAAGTAATGTAATTCCTAAACACTGTCAGGAGAATTGGCTGGAACTAACTTCAGAAGAAAAGGTACGATTTTGTACTTTATGCCAAAAGAATATTTTTGATTCTGAGGAAGTAAACACAGATGCTACTTCCCATTTTTGCGAACGGTATCACTCCAATATAAAAGAAGTTAAAATCTCTAAAACTAGAAAATTCATTAGTAAAGTAACTAACATTATAGTGAAAAAACGAGCTATATAACTCGGTTTTTAATTAAATATAGATAGCAAAAAATAGTATGAATAAATGAATAATGATTTCGCTCCTAACAATATTTGTATAAATGTTAATAAAAATCTTTTTGAAATCTATTTGTTTAGGATATATTTGTAAAAAATAAAGAAAATGAAGTTTATTGTATCCAGCTCGTATTTATTAAAACAACTACAAGTTTTAGGTAGTGTTATCAATAGTAGCAATACCTTACCAATTTTAGATAACTTTTTATTTGAATTGAATAAAAAAGAGTTGACTGTTTCTGCTTCCGATTTAGAAACGACTATGTCTGCTACTTTAGAAATAGAGTCAACAGATAAAGGTAGTGTTGCGGTTCCTGCAAAATTGTTGTTGGATATCTTGAAAACGTTTCCTGAGCAACCGTTAACCTTTACTGTAGAAGAAAATAGTACTATAGAAATTAGTTCTAATTCAGGGAAATATGCTATAGCCTATGCTCCTGGTGAGGAATTTCCAAAATCAGTACAACTAGAGGATCCTTCTTCTACCTTAGTTCCTGCTGAAGTTTTGGCAACTGCTATAAGCAAAACGATTTTTGCTGCAGGAAATGACGATTTAAGACCCGTTATGTCTGGTGTTTTCTTTCAGTTTTCTCCAGAAGGATTGATTTTTGTGGCTACCGATGCTCATAAATTGGTTAAATATACTCGCACGGATGTCAAGGCATCTCAAGTTGCTGATTTTATTATGCCTAAGAAACCTTTAAATATTTTGAAAAGTATTTTGGGAGCTTCAGATGCTGAAGTTAAAATTGATTACAACGATGCAAATGCTACTTTTTCGTTTGAAAACTATCTATTAATCTGTAGATTAATAGATGGTAAATATCCAAACTACGAAGCGGTTATTCCGAAAGAGAATCCAAATAAATTATTGATTGATAGAGCACAGTTTTTTAGTTCCGTTCGTCGTGTTGCTATTTTTTCTAATAAAACTACACACCAAATTAGATTGAAAATTGCTGGTGCTGAATTGAATATTTCTGCAGAAGATATTGATTACTCCAATAAAGCAGAAGAGCGATTGACTTGTGATTACCAAGGAGATGATATGCAAATTGGTTTTAACTCTCGTTTTTTATTGGAAATGTTATCTAATTTACAATCTGATGAAATTCAATTGGAAATGTCAATGCCTAATCGTGCTGGAATTCTTACTCCAGTAGATGGATTAGATGAAGGTGAAACTGTTACTATGCTTGTGATGCCAGTGATGCTGAACAACTAAAAATATAATTAACAACCAAACAAATCCCAAACCAAACGAAAACCGTCTTCAATAATGAAGACGGTTTTTTAGTTTTGTAATAATACTAAATTATTCATGCAAAGCTAAAATTGGAATTGTTGATGCAGCAGCCATTTCTTCGGTAAAACTAGTGGTAAACAACCATTGAAAGAAATTTCTTTTATAAGATATCATGGTTAGCACATCTATCTCTTGGCTAATGATAAAATCTTCAATCGTTTCTTTTGCATATTCACTAGGAATGATAAAAAATTGGATAGGTTCGTCTTTAAATAAAGTTTCCCACTCTTGGTACACCGCTTTGCTATTATCGGATTCTTTCGTTTCTACATAAAGACATTTAACAGCCGCTTTGGTAGCTTTAGCAATTTTAATAACATTTTGTAAGGCAACTTTGTCTTTTTCTCTAAAACGAGTGGTGAAACCTATAGTATTAATTTTAGTGAACTTTGCTTCTATTGGAATGCTAAAAACTGGAACTTTTAAACTTGTAATTGCCTCTCCAGTATTGGTACCAAAAAGTTTTTCTATCCAACCGCTAGCACCCGAGGTTCCCATAACCACATAATCAATATTTTCTTTTTTTACTGCTTCTTTAATGTTGTGCAATAAATCGCCATCGGCAAGAATATGACTCATTTTAATGGATTCAAAACCATTTTCTTCGGCAATTTTACGAAGTTTTGGAAGTTCATCTTTAAATCGATCTAAATTGGATAACTCAATAGTATCATAGATTTCTTTGTAATTTTGAAGTCCAAATTGACTATCAATAATTGGTAATTCGTATGTATGAAGCAAAATCAATTCACCATGAACCAATTTAGCTAATCCTAATGCATGCACAAAGGCGTTGTTTGCAACATTAGAAAAATCTGTAGGGAAAAGAATTTTTGTCATTTTATTTAAGTTTTAATTTGAATACTAAAGTTACTTATAAAATTTTGAATGAAATAGGACAATTATCATATTTACAAATAATTAACATTATAAATATTGGATTTAAATAGTTCTGATTTTTGTGTTTTAGAAAGCGTATAAAAATGATATCTTTGCAATTCAATAAAAAAAAGAAACAAACATGATAGATTCAAATACTATTGTTGCTCTAGCTACACCTTCAGGTGCTGGAGCTATAGCAATCATCCGAATGTCAGGAGAAAATGCTATTAGTATTGCATCAGAAGTATTTCAGTCGGTTTCTGGAAAAGACATTACTCAGCAAAAAACACATACAATTCATTTGGGAACTATAGTAGAAGATGGTAAAATTTACGATCAAGTACTACTTTCTATTTTTAAAAATCCAAATTCCTATACTGGGGAAAATGTAATTGAAATTTCATGTCATGGTTCTACTTTTATTCAACAGCAAATTATTCAATTGTTATTACGAAAAGGATGTCGAATGGCGCAAGCGGGTGAATTTACACTTCGTGCTTTCTTAAATGGTAAACTTGATTTATCGCAAGCAGAAGCTGTTGCTGATTTAATTTCCTCAGATAATGAGGCTTCGCATCAAATTGCAATGCAACAAATGCGTGGTGGTTTTAGCAGTGAAATTGCAAAACTGCGACAAGAACTACTAAACTTTGCCTCATTAATAGAATTAGAATTAGACTTTGCTGAAGAAGACGTAGAATTTGCCGATAGAACACAATTTCATGATTTACTAAATCGAATTGAATTTGTTTTAAAACGATTAATCGACTCCTTTGCAGTTGGTAACGTAATCAAAAACGGTATTCCAGTAGCTATTGTTGGCGAACCTAATGTAGGGAAATCTACACTATTGAATGCCTTATTAAATGAAGAACGCGCCATCGTATCTGAAATTGCTGGAACTACACGTGATACTATAGAAGACGAATTGGTTATAAGTGGTATTGGTTTTAGATTTATAGATACTGCAGGAATAAGAGAAACTATTGATGTAATTGAAAGCATCGGGATTAAGAAAACTTTTGAGAAAATTGAGCAAGCGCAGGTGGTTCTTTATTTATTTGAAAGTTTAAAGTTTCAGGTTTCAGGTTCAAAATATATTTATGAAATTGAGAAAGTAAAAAACAAATATCCTCTAAAACCTTTGATAGTGGTGATCAACAAAGTTGATTTATTATCAAAATACGATGTTGAAACGATACGCCAACAACTTGAAACTTTAAACCTGAAACTTGAAACCATTTCTGCCAAAAACAAAACGGGTATTGATGATTTAAAAAATCAATTACTTTCTTTTGTCAATACAGGTGCATTGCGTAATAACGAAACTATAATCACTAATACAAGACATTACGACTCTTTACTTAAAGCATTGGAAGAAATACAAAAAGTAAAATTCGGGTTACATAATGGCGTACCTTCCGACCTTATGGCAATCGATATTCGACAAGCACTGTACTATTTTGGAGAGATTACTGGCGAAGTAACCAACGACGAATTGCTAGGCAATATCTTCGCGAACTTTTGTATCGGAAAATGACCATTGAAAACATCCGCAAACATCTGCTACCAAAAGCAATGTAAATCAGCATCTTACAAATTTTATTTTTCTTATTTTTTCATTTAATCCTTTTTTGTGTCTAATATATTGAGTATATTTGGACACAAATAAATCATTTGTGTCTAATTGTGACAAAAAAATTATTTCAAAAATTTCAATGTCCGCTTATGTCCACTAATGGTATGTCTATGTCCCTTTATTATGACTTCGCTAAGAAATTACGACAAGATTTGTCTGTTTTGTAGAAACGAGTTTAAAGCTCAAAAAAGAACAACTAAATACTGTAATCATAGTTGTGCATCGAGAGCATATTGCATATTCCGGTGATATTGACCACCCAATTCCAATTTAAAGTGACCACCTGATTCCAATTCAAAATGACCACCTGATTCCGGAGTAAAATGTCCACCCCAATTTTTCATAAAAAACTACTTTTTTCATCTGTTAATTATTCAAAT
>CANGCT010000028.1 GCA_947452415.1 Flavobacteriaceae bacterium | reverse complement strand
TTGTGAACGTTGTTGAGCAAAGTTTTTTTGTTTGGCGGGGTTTTTAAAAAGGACCTCACCCCTAGCCCCTCTCCAAAGGAGAGGGGAACGCGATATGGAAAACGTGATTTTTATTTTTTTTTACAACATAGTTTCATAGTTTTCTTGTGTTTAGACACTTCGCGTGGTTTTAGAAAAACATAGCTATCTTATTCCCTAAACGGTTAGGAAATATAGTTGGGGTTAATGTTTATAAATAGTTTTGGAGAATTATCATTATAATAGGTTTTGAACGGATAATATTTATTAAACTTAAATGGTTGTGGAAAATCTGTTGGAATAGAAAATATATCGTTCTATTATAGTGTAGGTGTTTTTAGAAATTGTAATTTCTTGCCAAATGCCGGGAACATAGCCCTGATTGTAGTGGAAATCCTGGCAGTGCGATAATGTAATGGTTCCTTTTTATTGATTTGTTGCTCGCAATGCCAGATTGAAACGCAAAGCAGGAATTGAACTTTACTAAAATGACTAATGTTTCGCTCCTGAAAACTTTAATATAATTTTAAGACTATTACGTTTTAGTTGTTTTTATCTTTGAGGTGTAAAAGGTTTAGATTAGCCGAAAGGCAAGATATATTATTAATTCAATTATGGAAAAAGTTTCAGTGATAACTGAGACTTTTTTTATTTTAGAAGGTTTTTCAATGCCTTTTCTGCTGTAGGAAATTGAAATTGAAAACCAAGTTCTACTGCTTTTTTAGGGATAATATTTTTATTATTAAATAGTAAAACATGCATTTCTCCTAGAATTATTTTCATAATCCATCTAGGAATGTTAGGCAAGAATAATGGTCGATGCAAAACATTTGCAATAGCTTTGGTTAAACCTTGATTAGAAATCGAATTGGGAGCTACGGCATTAATGATTCCTTGAATTTGGTTTTGTATTATAAAATAGTATAAGCTAGCAACATCTTTATTATGTATCCACGATTGAAGTTGTTTTCCTGATCCGAAAGCTGAACCTACAAACATTTTTATTGGCTTGATCATTTCTAAAAGTGCTCCTCCTTTATCAGAAAAAACAATTCCAGTTCTTACCTTAGTAACCTTGATATTAATTGATTTAAATTGGTCTGCACTTTTTTCCCATTCCACTACTAACTTGCCAAGGAAAGATGAGTCTAAAGCAGTAGTAGTTTCATCATAAACTACTGAATCACTATCTGGGTAGATTGCTGTTCCAGAAGCAGAAATAAAATGCTTAACTTGATTAGGATTTTTTTTTAAGAATTGAAATAAAAAATCGGCAGATTGGGTTCGGCTTTCCAACAGTTCTTTCTTATATAATTTTGTCCATTTTTTAGCAATAGAAGCTCCAGCAAGATGCACAATAACTTCAACTCCATCCATGCAATTTTTATCTATTTTTTTTAATTTTGGATTCCAATAAAAGCCAAAACAATTGTTTTTTTGATGCTTTTTAAAATGTGAGGTTGTTAAGTAATGTACGGTATGATTTTCTTGTAAAAGCAAATTGGATAATTCTTGCCCTATTAAACCTGTTGCGCCTGTAATTAGTATCTTCATGATAAGCCCGAAAGTATAGTTAGTTTATAATGTATTTTTTTAAGTTAGTGAAGTTGATTTTAGTAAATTATATACAAAAATAACACAATTTATAATATGTGAAATCGATATCAAATAGAGATGTAAGTAAATATTAAAAACAAGAAAAGCCACTAAAATAGTGACTTTTATATGTGATCCCAGAAGGATTCGAACCTTCGACCTATTCATTAGAAGTGAATTGCTCTATCCAGCTGAGCTATGGAACCTGTTGAAGTTTTTTAAATAAAAAAAAACAAAAAAAAGTCGGGGTGGCAGGATTCGAACCTGCGGCCTCCTGCTCCCAAAGCAGGCGCGATAACCGGGCTACGCTACACCCCGAAGGATAAAAAGCGGAGAGTAAGGGATTCGAACCCTTGGTACAGTTTCCCATACGCATGTTTAGCAAACATGTCCTTTCGGCCACTCAGGCAACTCTCCAAAATCCAATATAATATATAAGAACTTTTCTCTTTAAGCGGTTGCAAATGTATGGTATCCTTATAATATTTCCAACATTTTAACAGCTTTTTTTTTATAATACTTTTTGTTAATTATGAATTACTTAAAAATCAAATATATAACCACTAATATTTGTTCTATATTAAATTTATATCGATTATCTTTATCTTAAAAATGTATTTTCTATAAAAAATAGTAGATTTGCAAAACAAACAAACGAACAACTCCTGAAAACATCAGGAAAAAACATCTTAGATTATGAATAAAAAAATAGTTATCGTAGCTGCCGTAAGGACTCCTATTGGAAGTTTTATGGGGGCCTTATCTACTGTGCCTGCTCCCTACCTTGGTGCTGCGGCAATAAAGGGTGCATTACAAAAAATTAATTTAGACCCTAAATTAGTAGATGAAGTTTTTATGGGTAATGTAGTTCAAGCTGGTGTAGGACAATCGCCTGCTAGGCAAGCAGCATTATTTGCAGGTCTATCTAATGAGGTGATTTGCACCACAGTTAATAAAGTATGTGCTTCTGGAATGAAATCTATCATGATGGGGGCTCAAGCAATTATGACTGGTGATGCAGAAATTGTGGTTGCAGGTGGAATGGAAAACATGAGTTTAATTCCTCACTATTTGCATTTACGAAATGGTGTTAAATTTGGACCTACTTCAATGCAAGATGGAATGCAAAAAGACGGTTTAGTTGATGCTTATGATAATAATGCTATGGGGGTGGCTGCCGATTTATGTGCATCAAAATATAAAATTTCTCGTGAAGAACAAGATGCATTTGCTATTGAATCTTACAATCGTTCTGCAAAAGCTTGGGAAGCTGGAAATTTTGATTCGGAAGTTGTTCCTGTTGCTGTGCCACAAAGAAGAGGTGAGCCCGTAATGGTTGTAAAAGACGAAGAGTTCACTAATGTCAAGTTGGACAAGATCCCTTCATTAAATGCTGTTTTCACTAAAGATGGAACGGTTACAGCAGCAAATGCTTCAACTATCAATGATGGTGCAGCTGCTTTAATTTTAATGAGTGAAGAAAAAGCAAAAGCAATGGAATTAAAACCTTTAGCATATATAAAATCGTATGCAGATGCAGGGCAAGAGCCAAAATGGTTCACCACTACTCCATCCAAAGCGATTCCGAAAGCACTAGAAAAAGCTGGATTGACCGTGAAAGATGTAGACTATTTTGAATTAAATGAAGCCTTTGCTGTGGTTGGTTTAGCAAATGCTGAAATTCTTGGTATTGATAATAGCAAAATTAATGTACATGGCGGTGCAGTTTCTTTAGGACATCCCTTAGGTTGTTCTGGAGCAAGAATTGTAGTTACTTTGATTAATATTTTACATCAAAAGAATGCTAAAATTGGTGCTGCTGCTATTTGTAATGGTGGCGGTGGTGCTTCGGCAATTGTAATTGAGAAAGCATAACTTTAATATAAAATTTGTTTCATGTTTGGCATTTGTAATTTATCTGTAATTCCTTTACGAATAGAACCTAGTGATCGTAGTGAAATTGTTTCTCAAATTTTGTTTGGTGAGCATTTTATTATTATTGAAAAAGATAAGCAATGGTCTAAAGTAAAATTACATTATGACAATTATGAGGGCTGGATAGATACTAAGCAATACCAATCTATCTCTAATGAAAGTTATGAGTTACTTTGTTCAGAAGCAATAATTTTAAATGGTGATTTAGTAGAATATATAACAGTTCCTGACAATTCATTGATTCCTATTACCTTGGGAGCCTCATTAGCGTTCTTGAATTATGCCGAAGTGAATACTCAAAATTATTATTTTGAAGGATTAAAAACTTCTGGAATTAAAGCAAAATCCAATTTGGTAGCAACTGCTTTTTTATATTTAAACACTCCTTATTTATGGGGTGGCAAAAGCCCTTTTGGGATTGATTGTTCTGGGTTTACACAAATGGTTTATAAACTAAATGGCTATTCTTTATTGCGAGATGCTTCCCAACAAGCAACGCAAGGCGATGTATTGAGTTTTATAGAAGAAAGTGAGCCTGGTGATTTAGCTTTTTTTGACAATGAAGAAGGAAAAATAATACATGTAGGAATTATATTAGAGAACAATTATATTATTCATGCAAGTGGGAAAGTTAGGGTTGACCGTTTAGATCATCTTGGGATTTATAATTCAGAACAGAACCGACATACCCACCGACTTAGGGTTATTAAGAAAATAATTTAATAATTATTTGTATTCCGTGTTCAAAATTAATGTATTGCGAAATTCAAAACAGCTATTTTAAATTAATTTATGATTTCTTATTTCTAATTCATAATTTAAGCTTATATTTGCATCGAGGATTCTGAAAAGAAGTTACACCTCACCTCAATAGCCGACCGCTCCAGGTTGGCTTTTGTATTTTATAATAAATTACAAAACCTCTTTTAAAAATTGTAGCATTGCTTTCCATGAACGTTTTTCTGCTTTTTCATTGTAAGCCGCACCTTTAGTATTATCTGTTCCCGCACCTTTATCTGTGAAAGAATGAACAGCATTAGCATAGTATACCATTTCCCAATCGGCTTTGGCGGTTCGCATTTCATTTTGAAAAGCTTTTATTTCGGTTTCACTTTCATAGGGATCGTCAGCTCCATGCAAAACTAAAATTCTTGGAAAAATGGAATCTATAGATTGTGTTTCATCACGAGCTAATCCTCCATGAAAAGATACAACTCCTTTTACTTTCATGTTGGAACGTGCTGCTTCAATGGCTCCTGTACCACCAAAACAATATCCCATAACAACTATTTCTTCTGGATTTGCTCCTTGAGCTATCAGTTGATCTAGAGCAAGTTGGATTCTTTTTTGGTATTCTTTACTATTTTTCTTGAAGTAACCTGCTTTTTGTCCTGCTTCAGAAAAATTGGTTGGCCTATTCCCTACTCCATATATATCTGCGACATAAGTATAATATCCTAGTTTAGATAATTCGGCAGCACTTTCTTTAGCATGATCATCAATTCCCATCCAAGCTGGAAGAATTAAAATTCCTGGTTTATTTTTAATATACTTAGTTGGTTTAGAAACAAATCCGCTAAGTTTTTGTGTTCCATCCAAATAATCAACTGGTTTAAGCTGAGCTATAGAAATTTTTGGAATAAACATAGCAAACAACAAAATCAAAATAAATTTATTTTTCATTTTTTTTTTGTAAATTTAATCAATAGCAAAGAAAACAAATGTTAATTAAGTACTAAATAAAAAAAACGATGCATAAAGCATCGGTTTAATAAATAATATAAAATTATTTTTTCTTTTTAGATTTAGATTTTCTTTTAGCTTTTGCTTTCTTATTTGCTTTGGCTTTATCTTTAGCTTTTTGTTTTTTAGCTTTTTCTCTCTTTTTAGCTTTATGTTTTTTAGCTTTATCTTTCTCCTTTTGCTTGTCTTTTTTTACTTTAGCTTTCTTTTTCTCTTTTATTTTTTTTGCAATTTCTTTATCTAAATTTTTCATTTTTTTTGTTTTTTTATTAGTTTTTAACTCGTTTATTATCAAAACTTCTGATGGGATTTCATTTGGCATGATTTCTTCAGAAGTGATATCACTAATCATCGTTTTGGGTACTCTAGACCTACCTCTAGGCTTTATTGATTCTTCAATAACACTAATTTCTTCTACAGATTTAGTAGTTGCTTCATTTGTAGTTTCAGCACTATTTTCAATTGTTTGATTCTCTTCTTGTGTATTTTCGTTTGTTGTTTGAGTTTTCTTTATCATAGTTAGTATTTGTAAAATTAAATTAGCATTAAATTAGCATTAAATTAATGTAAAATTAATATTAACAAATTTACAACAATAAACAATACTCCAATGTTAAGTTTTCTGTTTAGGTGAAAACTTAACATTGGAAAACAACAAAATAATTAAATGAAAAAAAAAAATCCGCTACAATTTGTAGCGGATTCAAAATATAAGTAACTATTACTTAACTTGATTTTAAAGTATTTTCCTTCTCGTTTGAGGAAACAACTTGAGATGTAGTTTCTTTTTTACGAACCATAATTGGTTTTGGTAAATCATTATCACCTAATAAAAGTTGAAATCCAGATCTTGAATAATTTTCTATATTAGAACCTTTAACTTCAATTTTAAATGGCCCTCCTACTTCTAAATTATCTAAACTAAATCTTCCTTTTTTATCAGTTTCAGTTTCATAAACGGAATTGGTAGGTAAATAAGTAAGTGTAATTGAAGCGTTAGCTATAGGTAAATCGCCATCGGTTATTTTTCCGTTTATCGTAGAAGAAGTTATCTGAGCAGAAACAAAACTTACTACAAAAAATAAAGCTACACTAAAAAATAATTTAAATTTAATCATGATATATACTAACTTAATTAGAAAGAATAACGTAATCCAAATTGTGCTTGAAATCTTGAAGCAAATTGATCAACTGTATATGGAGTAGTTGTTGGTGTTTTAAATGTATAAGTTGGATCACCTGCATTTGCTACTCCTGTTGGTAAATTACCTGTTTTAGACAAACCAACATTAGCTGTTGAATTAAAAGTATTTGACACAAAATAACTTCTACCCCAATTTTTATTAATCATATTTCCAACATTAATAATACTTATTGAAAATTGAAGTGTATGGGTAAAGTTTTTACCATCTTTAATTTTAATTTCATCCATGATTCTCATATCCGATTGAATATTCCAAGGAGTATTCGCACCATTTCTTTCTGTGAATTTACCTCTACGACTATTTAAATAATCATTATTAGCGATAAAGTTTTCATAGTCTGCAACCTGTTGTGTATTTGTTGTAAAAACACCACTTGCTACAGTACCAATATATTTAGAAGCTTCAGCAGCATCTTTAAAGATATAAGCCAAACCTGCAGATTGTCCAGTATTAGCAATAGTTGCATTTACAAATCCCCAAGTATATGGGTTTCCAGATTGTGCATTAAAAAATACATTTGCTGAAATAGTATTCGTTTTATTAATATTAATTGCATATCCAAGATTTGAAACTATTCTATGTTTAATATCAAAATTAGATGTTGCTACTTGTGGATCGTTTGGAGTTAACGATTGGTTCATTTGCCAGTTACTTTCCATGGAGTTTCTAATACCATTAGTAATATCTTTTGCACTTCCGTAAGTATAGGCCAACATAAAGTTCAATCCAAAATTATAGCTTTTAGAAACCATTTGTGTCAAACTATATCTATATCCTTTATTAGTATTGGATAACATATAAGCATTTGAAAAGGATGAATTAATATTAGTAGTATAAATTGGCATTTCGTGATTAACATCATAAGTATAATAAGTAGGATTATCCGTTTTATTAACTTGTTGGAATAATAAATCTCTTATTACTTTAGTGTAGATAACTTCTTCCGTAAATTTATATCCTTTGTAGGTAAAATCAACCGCTAATGAATTTCTTGAAATTTGCGGCATTTTGAATTTATTATTAATTAAATCTGCTTGAACTTTTGGAGTAGCATCATGATAACCATTTAACCCACCTGTGCTTAAAGGATCTCCATTAGCTGTTACTTGAGCTAGAGTCAAATTATTTTTATCGTAACTACCATATCCAACACCGTCATTATAGTAAGCATAACCTAACCATGCAAAAGGAATTCTACCAGTAAATATTCCAGAACCACCTCTAATAACTAATGATTTATCTCCCTTAACATCATAAGTAAATCCGAAACGTGGAGAAAGTGATGCTGTTGTTAAAAAATTATTTTTGATTTGATTAATTGGTGTATACGTATAAGTAGTACCATAATTTGGATCATTTAGAGAATTTTGAGCTTGAGTACTAATATTAGGTTTATTTGGTAAATCGGTATAATCTACTCTAATACCAGGAGTTATTTTAAGTTTTTCTCCAATTTTAATATCATCTTGAATATACGCACTATACATATTTACTTTGAATTTTGCGTAAGGATTATTAAAAATAGCATCTCTACTTGAACCATCAAAAGCATAAGTACCTCTCACACGAATTGGAGTTGATATTGCAGTAGGATTAGTTAAATTAAAATCTTGAGGATCAAAATCAGCCAAAGTTTTATAAGAAACTCTACCATTAAGAGCATTTACAAATCCGTAACTAATATCATAAAGTTCATTATGAGTTCCAAATAACCAAGTATGATTTCCTTTTTTATAGGTTACGTTATCTGTAATTTCAGTAGTGTTTTGTTTCATATTAAATACGGTAGCTTCTCTTTCATTTCCTAAGAAAAGTGTTCCTCCATTGTATCCAATTTCTACTTGAGGAAACATATAATTTCCAGAGGTTGGATCTCTATAATCATTTATACTAGAATAACCAACCATAAAGGAATTAGACCATTTGTTATTGAAATGACTTTTAAGTTCTAATACAGTACTGATGGATTTATTATGTTGGATAAAATCCATGCTTGAAAAACGGAAATTTGCAGCATCACGTTCTAAGTTAGAAGCTTCAGAAAACACTATATTGTTACGAAGAGATAGGGAATGTTTTTTATTAATTTTCCAATCAATTTTATTGAAAAACTTTTTACTTTCTGAATGATTATTAAAAGCATTATAGGTACCAGCATCAAAACCATATTTAGTTTTAACAAAATTAACTATCTTAGCAGCTGTTGCGTTATCTATTAATGATGCAATATTACCATTAGCATCTACATCACCTGAGTTGTAAAACATTGGATCCGTTCTTTTAGTATATTCTCCATTAGTAAAAAAGAATAATTTATCTTTAATTATTGGAAATCCAACTCTAAAACCAAGTTGATAATCTTCGAATTCTTTTGGCATTTTTGCACCATCACCTACATTATTAGGTCCAGTTAATGCTGCATTTCTTCCGTAACTATATATTGAACCAGAAACTTTGTTTGTTCCACTTCTAGTAACTGCATTAACACTTCCTCCAAGGAAATTTCCTAATTTAACATCGTAAGGAGCTATGTAAACTTGAACATCTTGAATTGCATCTAAACTAATAGAATTAGTTCTAGTACTACTTCCAGGCATCCCTGAAGTTCCTGATTGACCTCCTAGTGAGGGACTAAAACCAATTGCATCATTATTGATAGAACCATCAATGGTTACGTTATTGTATCTAAAGTTAGTTCCTGCAAAAGAATTATTTGCACTTTGAGGTACTAATTTAGTTACATCTTGAATTCCTCTATTAATATTAGGTAAACCATTTATTTGAGCTAAACCAATATTTGTTCCACCTGTTTTTGTTATTTTTTTACCTGTGATAGAAACTTCTTCTAAGATATTTTCTTTTTTCTGAACTTTAATAACTGGTAAATCGTTATCCCCTAATGATAATTGTATTTGAGAACCAGTATAGTCCTTAATTTCCATACTCTTAACAGAAATCTTATAAGGACCTCCTACGTTCAAATTTTCTAAATTAAACCTACCTTGTTTATCTGTGGTAGTTTCATAAGCAGTATTGGTTGGTAGGTGCGTTAGAACAATCGCAGCATCAAATACTGGTGCGGTTCCATCGGTAACTTTACCTGACAAAGACGAAGTTGTAATTTGAGCTGATATAGAGCTCATTACAAACAAAAATACAGTAGCAAAAAGAAGTTTTAATTTCATTATTTTTATGTTTTTTTTATTTCACAAATTTATGTTGCATAAGAAGATTTTCACTTAATTTTATTGTTATTATTATATTTTATAATTGTTATCTTAATATTAAGAAGTTGATTTAACATTACGCCTATAACTAAAAATGGCTACCTAAAATTAGATAGCCATTTAAATAAAATAATATGTTTTTTTTAAATAAAAATATTTAATGCATAATAAACTATTGATGCAATTAATGCTGAAACAGGAATGGTTAATACCCAAGCCCAGATAAGTTTTACAGTAATTCCCCATCGAACTGCAGAAACTCTCTTAGTGATACCTACTCCAATAATAGATCCAGTAATTGTGTGTGTAGTAGATACTGGTATTTTAAAATGCTCGGTCATAAATAAGGTTAATGCACCAGCCGATTCTGCAACTACTCCTTCAAAAGCAGTAACTTTAGTAATTTTAGACCCCATTGTTTTTACAATTTTCCAACCACCACTTAAAGTTCCTGCCGCAATGGCAGAATAACAAGCAATTGGAATCCATTCTGGCATTTGTGCTTTTATACCGTCTTTTTCATTAGGTAATACTACTTGTAACCATTCGGGCATAGAATCTACAGAAACACCATTACTATGAATATATACTGCAACTGCAGCTGCAATAATACCCATAACTTTTTGAGAGTCGTTACCACCATGACCTAAACTAAAAGATGCTGAGGATAATAATTGCATTTTCTTAAGTACTTTTTCTGCTTTAGCGGTAGACAAACTACTGAAAACCAAATTGAAAATTGCAAGACTAAAAAATATGATTCCTACTAACAACCATTTTATATTAGCTGGTTCTATAATAATAGCCAAAAAGTGATTTTCACATCTTGGTTTTTCAAGATCAAACTTCATTACTGCAGATAAAAACCAAACTACTAGAGCCATTAAGACTATAGTGACTATTTTTGGACCTGTATTCTTTTTGGAAGCATACATCATCCAAATAGAAATGAAATAGGATATTATCATACCTAAAACTGGAGCTAATACAATAAAAGCTAAAACTACAGCTACTCCCGAAGGCAAGCTACCATCTTCTCCTGGTTTATACCAGTTTACTACATGAAATCCTGCGTGAGCAATAGCTGCTCCTGCAAAACCACCAATTAATGTATGTGATGAAGAGGAAGGAATTCCTTTCCACCAGGTAATTAAATTCCAAATTATTGCAGCAATTACTCCTGCAAGAATAACTGTTAAATCAATATTCTCTGATTTAGCAGTTTTGGCAACTGTATCTGCAACACCAAATCCGAAAACCCAGTAGGCTAAAAAATTAAAAAAAGCAGCCCATAAAACGGCCTGAAAGGGAGTTAATACTTTAGTGGCAACAATGGTAGCAATAGAATTGGCTGCATCATGAAAACCATTTATATAATCAAAGAATAAAGAAAGTACTATAATAACAATTAGTAAAGTCATAGTGGAATGTCTAAATTATATTACTAAGAGTGTTTTACAGCTATTTGCTCCATTACATTTGCTACACTTTTACACTTATCAGAAGCCATTTCTAATGCAGAAAGTACTTCTTTATATTTAATAATATTTTTAGCGTCTGTTTCATTTTCAAAAATATCCGCAACTGCTTTGTCAAAAACAGAATCTGCTTTGCTTTCTAATTTATTTATTTTCTTACAAGTTTCCTTAATAGCTTTCGGATTCTCCATATCTTTAAGCTCCTTAATTCCAACACTTATCAATTGACAAGCCTCTAAATTAATTTCGGTTAACTTTCTTATTGATTTTGTAATTTTCTCTACTTGATACAATCGCATTCTACTTGCAGCTCCATGCATGTTATCTGCAACATTATCAATTGCTTTAATTAAGGAGTGAATATCTTCTCTATCAAATGGAGTGATGAAATTTCTACTTAACTCTAAATGAGTTTGGTGTGTAATTTCTTCTATTATAGCTTCAAGTTCTTCTATTTTCTTAAAAAAATCTTCCCGTTCTAATTTAGGCGCATTTACTGCTTCATGAAGTGTTTCTGCAAGAACAACTAAATTAGCGGATGCTTGTTCAAATAAAGGAAAGAATTTTTTGTCTTTTGGAACTAGAAATTGGAAGATATTATTTAATGTCATTTTACATGTTTTTAAAACGCAAATCTAAGCATCTAATGTTAAGAGAATATTAAATCTTAGGTAAAAAATGTTGAAATAAATTTAATAATTTGATTTTGAATACTATAATTTGTTTAATGAAATACAGATTTGTTAAAAAATGTTATCCTTTAAAATGGTTACATTTAAACTGCTAAAATTATTTTGTTAATTAACCATCCTTGCTTCCAAATCCTTCAAGATATCTCTTCTACCAAGAATTCCGTTATAGTTTTCAATAACTTTTTCCATAATTGTAACAGCATTTTCATCAATCAAAACCAAATTGGGATCTTTATCGTATTTAGAAATAGAACTATTGAAATCTTTCCCCTTGATGTATTTCGGAATCCGATCAAAAATCAAATCGTTGTAACACTCCGCAATAGTATTCAAATTCAT
Organism: Flavobacteriaceae bacterium; assembly: GCA_947452415.1. Lineage (GTDB taxonomy): Bacteria > Bacteroidota > Bacteroidia > Flavobacteriales > Flavobacteriaceae > Flavobacterium. The sequence goes on along the minus strand of CANGCT010000028.1, from coordinate 18,802 downwards.
ATAACAAGTATAAGCCTCATCATCCGTTTTATCATAAAGGTAAGATTCGATGGCCTCTTCCATATAACATTCGTAAAGTTCCATAGAACCTTTTAAAACAGCAGCTTGAAAGAAACAATTATCAGGAAAATTAAGCATTGCCAAATCGTTATTGCTATTAAGAATAATCTCCAGCAACTTGGCGGTTGCTTTAGAATTAGAGGTAGTATGCCTATTTAATAAAAAAGCCGATAATAAAAGACCTGCATTAGTAATATCGGTAACTAGCAATAACTCGTCTATATTAGAACTAAAACCCTGAAAATCATTGATATCCGCACATTTTTCTATTTTAGAAAGTATCAGTTTGTCGGTACTCATTTTTTTGAACAAATTTAAGGTATCTTTTAACTAAGTTAGCTTTAATTTTAAAAGAAATTATTAAGTTCTAAAAACTAAATAGTTATAATAGGTTCTTTGCGCCTCTGCGAGAACAGATAACTAATTTAGATATTCTTAACACCATGGCACCCCTCTCCTTTGGAGAGGGGCCGGGGGTGAGGAAAATCAATTAAACTCTAATAATTAAATAGATATAATAGGTTATTTGCGTCTTTGCAAGAAGATTTAAACAAAATCAAGTGGATACTATGTTTATGCCACAGATTAAAAGAATTATAAGTATTTAAAATCGGTGTAATCTTTGGTAAAAAAAGCCAAAGTAATTATTCTTCTTTTTTACCATCAAAAGTGAAATTGCGCAATTGCGGCACTTTCACAAAAGTAAAAGCGATAACCCCCAAAGTAAGACAGCCGCCAACCACCACTGCCCTAACAGTTCCGAGCCAATTAGCCATAACACCACTCTCAAAATCTCCCAATTCGTTAGACGAACTAATAAACATAGTATTCACTGCAGAAACCCTACCCCGCATAGCATCAGGGGTAACTAGTTGCAAAATAGTGCTACGAATTACCACACTTACGGCATCCAACATGCCAGAAAGTAAAAGCATCGCAAATGAAAGATAAAAATTTGTAGATATTCCAAAAACAATTATAGACAAGGCAAACCCTGTAACGCAAAGAAAAAGTTTATTCCCCGGATTGGTTTTCAATGGTAAAAATGCTAATAATCCTAAGGTAAGTAAGGCTCCAATTCCGGGTGCTGCACGCAAAACGCCAAAGCCTATTTCATTTACATGCAATATTTCTTTTTGATATACAGGCAATAAAGCTACAGCTCCACCAAAAAGTACCGAAAACATATCCAAACACTGCGCTGCTAATAAAGTGGGGGTTTGAATAACAAATTTCAACCCTTCTTTTATACTATGTAATATAGGCTCTTTTTCCCTTTTCAAAATAGGTTTTACTTTAATGTGAAATAGTGGGAAATAAATTAGAATTAAAACAATAATTACTGCAAAAAGTCCCGCGGCTATTCCGAAAAAAGCAATAAAAACCCCTGCAACAAGAGGTCCCAAAACCGATCCCATTTGCCATGACATACTACTCCAACTCGTGGCATTAGGAAAATGTTCTCTCGGAACCACTAATCCGAAAAGGGAAAACATTGACGGACTAAAAAACGAACGAAGAATACCGCCAATAAATACAAAAAAGTAAATTAATCCAACTAGTAAAGAAATCGAAATCTTTTTCTCGGTTAGTGGTAATGCTATTGCAAATAAAAAGATTGCGGTAACTAAATATCCAGAAAGACACCGAACCACCATCTTTCGCTTTTCACTTTGGTCTACATAATGTCCTGCAATTAAGGAAAAGCCAATTGCAGGAATCACTTCAGCAAGACCAACAAATCCTAAAGAAATTTTGTTGTTGGTAACATGATACACCCAATAATACAAAATGGTAGATTGCATATTTAATGCAAAAATCAATCCGAATCGAGTAGAAAGAAAAGCTAAAAATTCCTTTATTTTCAACACTGGATTTTTATAAAAAAAACCAGATGTAGTTACCGACGAAGGATGTACCTTTTTCATTTTTTAATTTAAAACTTATATCTACCTATTGTAAGAAGAAAAATCGGAATACATAACTAAATAGTCTGCTCCACTGTAAGAACATTTATCTTTTACCAAATTACTTAGTAAAAATAGTATTTTCTTGTTCTGAAACTCTAATAAATGTAGTTCTTTTGGTTAATTCTTTCAGTTTAGAAGCGCCTACATAAGTACACGTACTTCGTAATCCTCCTAAAATATCCAATAAAGTAGCACTAACCGCTCCTTTAAAAGGAACTTTTACTGTTTTTCCTTCGCTTGCTCTATATTCGGCTACGCCTCCAACATGCTTGTTCATTGCCGTTTCCGAACTCATACCATAAAACTGTTTGAATTTTTCACCATCAACTTCTACAAGAGTTCCACCGCTTTCCGAATGTCCAGCTAGCATTCCGCCAAGCATTACAAAATCAGCACCCGCTCCAAAAGCCTTTGCAACATCTCCTGGCGTAGAGCATCCGCCATCACTAACAATATGTCCACCAAGTCCATGTGCTGCATCGGCACATTCAATTATAGCAGAAAGTTGTGGGTAACCTACTCCTGTTTTTACTCTAGTAGTACAAACCGACCCTGGTCCTATTCCCACTTTAATAATATCGGCTCCAGCCAAAAGCAATTCTTCTACCATTTCGCCAGTAACAACATTACCAGCAATAATTACTTTTTCTGGAAATTGTTTTCGGGATTGTTTCAAAAAAGTTACAAAATGCTCTGAATAACCATTAGCAACATCAATACAAATGAATTTTAGTTGCGGATTATGTTCTAAAATTGCAACTGTTTTATTCAAATCTTCCTTACTTGTACCAGTACTTACAGCAATATAATCCGTAATAGTAGCAGGGGCATTTTTTATAAATTCATTCCATTGGGCAACTGTATAATGCTTGTGTATTGCAGTAAAAAGTTTTTCTTTTGCCAATGCTAATGCCATTTCAAAGGTACCCACCGTGTCCATATTGGCAGCCATAATTGGCACTCCTGTCCATTGGGAAGTGCTGTGCATAAACTTAAATTCACGTTCTAAAGAAACTTGGGATCTGCTGTTTAGAGTAGATCTTTTTGGACGTATCATAACATCTTTAAAGCCTAATTTAAGGTCATTTTCTATTCTCATTTTTCTTTATTTTCTAGATTTCAAATGTATCACTTTAGTTAAACAACATCCATAATTAACGAGTGAATTTATCAACAATTGTTAGTTAAAAAATGTATTTATTTTCAGTAGTTTTACAGTCTTAAAAAAAAACATGCGCGCAGATTATATCTTAGACAAAGAATTTAGAAATCAAATTCTAGATGACACCACTACCAAATATAAAGATTTTGAAAATTGCAACTTCTATAATTGTGATTTTAGAGAGTGTACTTTTCAAACCGTAACCTTTATCGATTGTAACTTTTTTGATTGTAATTTTCAAGAAACCAAAATTAATTACGTGTCGTTGCGTGGCGTGTTTTTTAACCGATGTAATTTTACAAGCGTTAATTTTGCTATGACCGATCAAGTAATTTTCGAATTTCACTTTATTGATTGCCTGCTAGATTACGCTAAATTTTATGCTTTAAAACTTAAAAAAATGCAATTTATCAATTGCAGTATGATTGCTATTGATTTCATGTCGAGTGATTTAACCGAAGTTTTATTTGATAACTGCAATTTACGAAGAGCGGTTTTCATTGATACTATTGCCAACAAAGCTGATTTTTCAACTAGTTACGACTATGTTATTGACCCAGAAAAAAACAAAATTAAGAAAGCAGTTTTTTCTGTAGATGGTTTAAAAGGTCTATTAGAAAAATATGATATTGTGGTTAAATAATAGAAATTGTTTTTTTAAGCTCCCCTATTTTGAATATAATTTGTTAATTTTTCCATTTCTACTTTAATAATCAAAAGGTTGTATTACATTTGTATATACAAATTATTCAATTTTGAAACGACTTGAATTTAGTAAAACACTAATTGGAGGAGCAACTATGGCATCACTACAGCCTTTTTATAATTGGACCAAAGAATTATCCGAAGAAGATACTAAACTCCCCGTTCTATTTATAGGTCATGGTTCACCAATGAACGGAATAGAAGATAATGAGTTTTCTAGAACTTGGACGAAATTCGGAAAAGAAATTCCAAAACCCAAAGCAGTTTTAGTAATCTCGGCGCATTGGCTAACCAATGGCACGCGCATTACATCAATGGAAAACCCAAAGACGATTCACGATTTTGGTGGTTTTCCACAAGAATTATTTAATGTGCAATATCCCGCAAAAGGAAGTCCTGAATTGGCGAAAGCAACTTCTGAATTAATTACATCCACTCACGTAGGTTTAGACCACAATTGGGGTTTGGATCACGGAACCTGGACGGTTGTTCGTCACATGTATCCCAATGCAGATATTCCCGTTTTGCAATTGAGTATCGATTTTAGTAAACCCGCCCAATACCATTATGATTTGGCAAAACAATTATCATCTTTACGAAAAAAAGGAGTTCTAATTATTGGTAGTGGCAACATGGTACACAACCTTGGAATGGTGGCCTGGGATAAACTAAACGAACCCGAATACGGCTTTGATTGGGCTATTGAAATGAATGCTATTTTTAAAGATAAAATTTCCTCTGGCGATTTCAAATCACTTATTGATTATGAAAAATTAGGAAGTGCCGCTAAGCTAGCTATACCAACTACCGATCATTATTACCCATTATTATATAACATTGCCTTGCAAGAAAAGAACGATGCAATAAGTTTCTTTAACGACAAACCAGTTGGCGGCTCTTTAACAATGACATCAGTGAAAATAGGATAAAAAAAAGGTAAGCATTTCGCTTATGCTTCTTTATTAAATCACTTCAATTTGTGGATTAATCTTTTTCATTTCAGCAATAAAAGTATCGCTTTGAATTGGAGAAATAAATAAATCATCAAATGCATTATAGGTTATAATGAAACCCTTGATATCTAAAGCCGGTTTTAGCATTACCGGAACATTTAATCCAGAGTAGCGCTTAATAGATTTTATTTTGGAAATGTCCACTCTACCTCTTATAGGTCCGGAGCGATACAATAAAAAATTATTTTTAATAACATATCGAGTATCCAATAAAACCCATAGCACAAATCCAGTTACTAAAGAAATAATAATCATCGGAATAATTGGGTCGTTTCCTTCTTCATAATTTATTGCAAGCATCACGATGAAAAACAAAACTATTCCCCAAAGAATAGCAATTGTAAAGGTGTTTTTGGTAGATAAAAATCGATTCATAATATTTTTAAAAGGGCTTTTAGTGATAGAAACTAAAAAATCGTTTATTTTTACGCTAAATTAGTACAAATTAGTAATACAACCGAAATTAAATAAAAAATAGTTTTCAATGAGTGCAATAAATTGGGTAACCGTAAGAGAATTTGAAGATATTACCTATAAAAAATGTAATGGCGTAGCCCGAATTGCTTTCAACCGTCCAGATGTGCGTAATGCCTTCCGACCAAAAACTACTGCCGAATTACTCCAAGCCTTTCACGATGCACAAGAAGACACTTCCATAGGCGTAGTTTTACTTTCTGCCGAAGGGCCTTCTAGCAAAGACGGTGTGTATTCTTTTTGTAGTGGTGGCGATCAAAAAGCGCGTGGCCATCAAGGCTATGTAGGAGAAGATGGTTACCATAGATTGAATATTTTAGATGTGCAACGATTAATTCGTTTCATGCCTAAAGCCGTTATTTGCGTAGTTCCAGGTTGGGCCGTAGGTGGCGGTCATAGTTTGCACGTGGTATGCGATTTGACATTAGCGAGTCAAGAACATGCCATTTTCAAACAAACCGATGCCGATGTAACTAGTTTTGATGGTGGCTATGGTTCGGCTTATTTGGCGAAAATGGTGGGACAAAAAAGAGCCCGAGAAATTTTCTTTTTAGGAAGAAATTATTCGGCTCAAGAAGCTATGAATATGGGGATGGTAAATGCCGTAATTCCGCACGAGGAATTAGAAGATACTGCCTACCAATGGGCACAAGAAATACTTGCCAAATCACCTACCTCTATAAAAATGCTTAAATTTGCAATGAATTTAACCGATGATGGAATGGTTGGACAACAAGTTTTTGCTGGCGAAGCAACCCGTTTGGCCTACATGACCGACGAAGCCAAAGAAGGCCGCGATGCTTTTCTTGAAAAACGCAAACCCAACTTTGTAAAAAAATGGTTACCTTAGTGTAGTGGTCAGTGCTCGGTATACAGTGTTCAGTTTTCGTGTTAAGTTCACGCCTAGTTTGTCATTCCGTAGGAATCTCAAAAAAATAAAATTGCAGTATTATCAAATAGTTTGTTGTATAAATATCTTTAATTTTTTTTATTTATGAAAAAGAAAATAATTTTAAGTTTAGTTCTCTTAGTTTCTTTTAATTTCTATTCACAAGATCCAAAAGCAACAAATTCCAATAAAGAAAATAAATATTCTGTTTCAATTCATTACACAGGTAATTTAAGAAACCATAATTTTGTTAGTAATAATTATAATGGTATTGCAGGAATAGATGCTAAATACAATTTTTATAGCAATGCCAATTTTAGTTTACATGCAGGTTTAGGTCTTGATTATTTTAAAGCAAGAGATATTGGCTATCAATTAGATTTAAAAAATTCTATAATGGTAAATCCAAATATTGGAATTGTTTTGGAAGCAAATAAAGTATTCCAACCTTTTTTAAACTTGGGGTATTCCTTTTTTACAGCAAAATATAACATTCAACAATCTTATATTTATATTAATCCGTATGATCCTGCTTTTGGTAATGTTCCATCCGAAGTAAAATATAATTTTGATAGTGTATCTCTTAATCCAGGTTTTAGACTTTTTATGGATGATAACCTTTATTTCCAAACCGATTACAAATATTTACCTATTAAATCCAATATAAACGCTCATTTAATCTCAATCGGATTGGGTTACACATTCTAAACTAATAAACTCCTAAACTTATAACCTAAAACTTACAACTAATAAACTAAAAAAAAATGAAACACTGGATTGAAGCAGCACGAGTTCGCACCCTACCCCTTTCGGTTTCCGGAATTTTAGTAGGTAGTTTTTACGCCATGTCACAAGGAATTTTCAATTGGAAAATTGTAATATTTGCATTATCAACCACTCTTGGTTTGCAAATTCTTTCCAATTTTGCCAACGATTATGGCGACGGAATGAAAGGCACCGATAACGAAGATCGAGTTGGACCTAAAAGAGCTATTCAAAGTGGTAAAATTACTCCAGGAGCCATGCGTTATGCTATTTTCATTACGGCATTTCTAACCTTAGTTTCTGCTATGTTGCTTATTTATTTTTCTTTTAAAGGAAAATATTTATACTATTCTATAATTTTCTTTGTGTTAGGAATCCTAGCAATTGCATCAGCTATTCGTTATACGGTAGGTAAAAACCCTTATGGCTATAGAGGGTATGGCGATGTTTTTGTTTTTATTTTCTTCGGAATTGTAAGCACCTTCGGAATTTACTTTATGTTTTCAAAACAAATGGATTGGCTGTTATTCCTTCCTGCAACGGCAATAGGTTTTCTTAGTGTTGGCGTGTTGAATTTAAACAACATGCGCGATGAAGAATCCGACAGAAAATCCAATAAAAATACTTTAGTAGTTCAAAAAGGTGGTGCTTGGGCTAAAAAATACCATTTCTTTCTAATTATTTCTGCAATGGTTTTGATGCTAGTTTTTGCACTAATTTTCGATTTTAGTTACCGTGATCCAAGTCCAGAAACTTTCAATTTTGACATCTATTTTTTCCTAATTGCCTACATCCCAATTATTTTGCATTTAGTGCGAGTAGCCAAAAATAAAGAACCAAAACTATTGGATCCCGAATTAAAAAAATTAGCGTTAAGCACTTTTTTATTATCCATATTATTATCGCTTTCGTTAATCTATTTTATATCCGATTTAATCATTTATTACACTAATTGGCCATGAAAATAACCTTCTACGGACACGCCTGCATTAGCATTGAAGTAAGCGGCAAACACATTTTGGTAGATCCATTTATTACTGCCAATCCCAAAGCCAGTCACATTGATATTAATACGCTTCTAGCAGATTATATTTTGCTAACCCACGCACATAGCGATCACATTCTCGATGCCGAAGCCATCGCAAAGCGCACCAATGCAACAATTGTTTCCAATTATGAAGTGGCGGTGCATTTTGGCAACAAAGGCCTACAATACCATCCCATGAACCATGGTGGTAGTTGGCAGTTTGATTTCGGAAAAGTAAAAATGGTCAGTGCCATCCACTCCAGTTCCTTTCCCGACGGTTCCTATGGCGGAAATCCTGCCGGATTTGTCATCGAAGGCGAACACAAAAACATTTACATTTCAGGCGACACAGCCCTTACCATGGACATGAAACTCATTCCCATGCGCACCAAACTCGATCTGGCCATCCTTTCCATCGGAAACAATTTTACAATGGATGTTGAAGATGCTATTATTGCAGCCGATTTTGTGACTTGCGATAAGGTATTAGGCGTTCACTACGACACCTTTGGCTACATCGAAATTAACCATAATCAAGCCAAAAAGAAATTCTTTGATGCTGGAAAAGACCTAATGTTGCTAGAAATTGGGCAAAGTATAGTTCTTTAGGAGCGAATGGCACGGGCTTTGCAGTAAACGTCATTCCCGTTTTCCGTTCCAATCTTTTTATTGTTTTGTCACGTCTAGCGTAGTCGAGATGCTTTTATAACAAAACAATAAAAAGGATTTCCACTCCACCCGGGGCTAATTAGTAATCGTATTGAATAAAAATAAAATGCTTAAGAAAATCTATTTTATACTACCACTTATGTCGGTTGCACTAGCAACAGCACAATCCAAAGACGGCTATTGGGACAACATAAGAACCACCAACGAAACCATAAGCCTTCGCGCAGGAGAGAAAAAAGTAGTTAAAACTGCCGACCTCCCCGAAGGAACCACCGAAGTAGTTTATAGAATCACCTTGCTAGACGACAATCAAAAACTTTCCTCAAGTTTAGTTTCCGTATTAAAAGCCATTCCCGATCCAACAGGCATCAGCCAAGGTGCTGCAGGAGCGGTTTTTTTAGCATCCACCATATCTGGAGACGACAAATGTAAATACGCAATTTTTACCGATCCTAAAATTTCAGATGCCTTTCTAACTACTGGCAAAACAACAAATGCTTGCTTAATTCAAGACACACCAATAAATAAAGAAGCCCGAATTTTAAAAATGAAAGGTTCCGATTGCATGACTTTAAAAACCCAAAACTTATATTTTGCAATTCAAAGTGACAATTGGGTAATGAGCGAAAAAGTCATTTTAGAAGTCGTACCGTGGGTAGATACTAAAGCAAGTCGAGGTTGGAATTCAGATACCAAAAACGAAATTATTACTTTAAGCAAAACTTTAAAGGTTTATACTTTACTAACTAATAAAGAGAACTTTTCAGTAGCATTTTTAGAAAAATTATCCCAAAAGTACACCTATAAAGAATTCATAAATTTAATCCCAATTGAAAGAAGCACTAGTATAGAATCGGTTACCGAAGAGGCTTTGAAAAAAACTGGGGAAGAGAAAAAATACTACGGCCTTTATAGAGACCGCGCCAATGCAGCCATTAACCAAGGTAAATTTGACGATGCTATTACCATCATTCAATCGGAATTGATTAGTAAAAACAGAGCAGAATCTATAGACTATGCTACTTTAGCAAACTATTATATTCTTTCTAAACAATTCGACAAAGCCGAAAAAGTTTTAAATGAGGCTATTATTAAAGATGCAACCGATATTAATTTGCAATTACAATTGGCACATTTGTACATTTTCACTGATAGATTATCCCAAGCCAAAGACATCCACAAGAAATACAAAGACCAATATATCAATCCGAATATTTCTTGGATACAACAAACCAATAAAGACTTTGAGCTTTTTAGCAAATGCCATTTACCCGACGATAATTTCAAAAAAATCCTTCGCCTTTTAGAATAGCATCCAGTCTATCATCTATCCGTCTATTTTCTATATTCTCCTCCAATGAAAGCCACCTGCCAAAAATACATTCTGAATTTCAAACGCCCTTCTGGAACCTCCAGAGGGGTTATGAATGTAAAAGAAACTTGGTTTTTGGTTCTAGAACAGGATGGTAAAAAAGGTATTGGCGAATGCGGCATTCTTCGAGGTTTGAGTGCCGATGATCGTCCCGATTACGAAGAAAAACTACAATGGACTTGCCAAAATATTCACTTAGGAAAAGACCAACTTTGGGAAGCCTTAATTGAGTTTCCTTCGATCCAATTTGGAGTAGAAATGGCCTTCCAATCGTTAGCGTCCGAAACACCATTTTTGTTGTTTCCATCTGCCTTTACACAAGGCCAAAAAAACTTGGATATTAATGGCTTAGTTTGGATGGGGGAAGCCGAGTTTATGAAACAACAAATTGAAGAAAAATTAGCACAAGGTTTTCATTGCATCAAACTAAAAATAGGCGCCATCGATTTTCAAAAAGAACTCGATTTATTGCACTTTATCCGAGAAAATTTTGATGCGGATACTATTGAAATTCGAGTAGATGCTAATGGTGCTTTTGATGAATCCAATGCTTTATATAAATTAAATCAATTATCTGGTTATAAACTACATAGTATTGAACAGCCTATCACTAAAAACCGTACTGACAGTATGGCAGAACTATGTACAACTACCCCAATTCCTATTGCGCTTGACGAAGAACTAATCGGAGTATTTTCGTATACCGAAAAAGAGGCTCTTTTGATAAAAATCAAACCACAATACATCATTTTGAAACCTAGTTTTATAGGTGGTTTTCGAGGTACAAAAGAATGGATAGAACTTGCCAAAAAATACCAAATTGGTTGGTGGATTACCTCTGCTTTGGAAAGTAATATTGGATTAAATGCTATAGCACAATGGACCTTTTTACAACAAAATTTAATGCCGCAAGGACTTGGAACTGGAGGTCTTTATACTAACAATTTTGAATGCCCATTAGAAGTGAAAAACGGACAACTATCTTACAATCCAAACTTTAAATGGAACGTGGAATTAATCGATTTCTAGCTAGGATTAGTTCCTTAATTTTAAAAACATTTAATTGATTGCTAAGTATATTTTTCGTACATTTGAGTAAGAATTATAACACAAAGCTCATGCGCTATTCTTTCGTTATTTTAACAATAGTTTTTTCTTTTGCTTTTACATCTTGTTCCAATAAAGATTCTGGAGAAATTCAACCTACCAAGGGAAGCATTACCGAGAGTGTTTACGCTTCGGGTGTTATCAAAGCCGAAGACCAATACACCGTTTTTTCAACTGTTAGTGGTGTTTTGCAACATACCAACGTTGTTGTGGGACAATCTATAATTCTTGGCCAATCCTTATTTCAAATTGATAGCGATAAAGCAGCATTAACTACTGAAAATGCGCGTTTGGCTTACCAACTTAGTCAAGAAAATAGCCGTTATATTCAGGATAAAATTTCCGATATGGAAATGAAGGTGCAAGCCGCTAAAGATAAACTTACATTAGACCAATCGGTTTATAATCGAAATAAAAATATTAAGCAATACAATGTCATTTCCGAAGTAGATTATGAGAAAGTAGAATTGGCTTACAAAAATTCAAAATCCAATTACGAATCTGCATTGAAGCAATTATCCCAATTAAAAATCCAACTACAAAACGATCAAAGTAGAAACAATAACAATCTTAAAATCAGTGAAAAATCGCAAGGAGATTATACTATAAAAAGTGCCTTTACTGGTTCTTTATTTGATGTTTTAGTGAAAGAGGGAACGCTTATTACGCCACAAACCCCATTGGCAATCATCGGAAAAAAGAATGCTTATTTACTAGAATTGGATGTAGATGAAAACGATATGGTTCGGGTAAGTCTTGGTCAAAAAATTGTGGTTACTTTAGATAGTTACAAAGGCAAAGTTTTTGATGCTGTGGTAGATAAAATTTATCCAATTATGGACGAGCGTTCCAGAACTTTCAAAATAGAAGCCCATTTTATAAATACGCCTTCTAAATTGTATCCTAATCTTACTGCAGAAGCAAATATTATCATCCAAATTAAAAAAAATGTGTTGACCATTCCTAAAAGTTATTTGATAGACAATCAATATATTTTGGTTAATGAAGATGAAAAACGCAAAGTAAAAATTGGATTAAGTGATTACCAAAATGTTGAAATTTTAGAGGGATTAAAAGCAACCGAATCTATTTACCGCCCTAAATAATGAACTTCAAACTAATATTTAATATTGCAATTCATTTACTCCGAGCACGACTAAAACAAACCATTGTTGCTGCGGTTGGGGTTACTTTTGGTATTGCAATGTTCATTACTTTGGTGAGTTTCATGCATGGTTTGAATAATTTATTGGATGGTTTAATGCTTAATAGAACACCACATGTTCGTTTGTATAACGAAATTAAACCATCCGAAAACCAACCAATATCTTTGGCTGCAGAGTACAAGGATAATGTAAATTTTGTAAATTCGGTTAAACCAAAAGACCGCGGAAAAGCTATCTACAATAGTAAAGTGATAATTCATTTTTTAAAACAAGACTCTCGAATTGTAGATGTAGCGCCTAAAATTACAACACCCGTTTTCTTTAATTCGGGAACCATTGAAATTTCTGGGGTAATCAACGGAATTGACGTTTCGGCAGAAGAAAAATTATTTGCTTTAAGCGATTATATTATTGAAGGTAAAATTGCCGATTTGAATCAAAATAATAGCATCCTAATTGGAAAAGGATTGGCAGATAAAATGCTTTTGACAGTTGGAAATATTATAAAAATCACCACTTCCAAAGGTAATTTAGCTTCTTTAAAGGTGGTTGGAATTACCCAAATAGGAATTGCTGAAATTGACAACACTATGAGCTACACTTCTCTAGATACTGCTCAAAAACTTTTGGGAGAACCCACTAATTACATCACAGACATTCAAATAAAATTGCACGAAATAACATCGGCAGCTGCTATTGCAAAAGAGTTCAGTACCAAATTTGATGTAGATGCCATAGATTACCAAACCACCAATTCGCAATTTGAAACAGGTAGTACTGTGCGAAGTATCATTTCTTATGCCGTAGGAATTGTATTACTTATTGTAGCAGGATTTGGTATTTATAATATTTTAAACATGATGATTTTTGAAAAGATGGACAGTATTGCCATACTAAAAGCAACAGGTTTTTCGGGCAATGACGTAAAATGGATTTTCATTTTCTTATCAATGATTATTGGTATTACCGGAGGACTATTTGGGTTATTATTTGGCTTTGTTTTCTCCTCTATAATTGATATAATTCCATTTGAAACTTCCGCCTTGCCTACCATTAGAACCTACCCTATCGACTACAGTATAATTTACTACGTTATTGGGATAGTATTTGCGCTTGCAACAACTTTCATAGCTGGACTATTTCCTGCTCTTAAAGCTAGCAAGATAGATCCGGTGGAAATAATTAGAGGAAAATAACTAAAAATCCAATGAATACTAAAGTTTTAGAAACTAAAAATTTATCCAAATACTTTTACGACCCAGTCAAGTTTCAAGTATTAAAAGAAATCAACATGAGTATTAATCATGGGGAGTTTGTTTCTATTGTTGGGAAATCAGGTTGCGGAAAATCTACTTTATTATATCTGCTTTCTACTATGGATACCGACTATGATGGGGAGATTTTTCTAAACGACGAATTGGTAACAGGCAAAAGTGATAAAGAATTAGCACAATTACGAAATGAAAAAATAGGATTTGTATTTCAATTTCATTATTTGCTTAACGAATATAATGTACTAAAAAACGTGATGCTTCCTGGAATGAAATTGGGAAAATTCTCTAATGAAGAAATTGAACATAATGCAATGGAACATCTGCGCACCTTAGATATGCAGGAACAAGCACTTAAAATGCCTAACCAACTCAGCGGTGGACAAAAACAACGAGTCGCTATTGCTAGAGCATTAATCAATAATCCTTTGATAATTATGGGAGATGAGCCTACTGGAAATTTGGATAAAAAAAACAGCGATATGGTGTTTGATATTTTCCAGCAATTGACTGTAGATTTAAAACAAACGCTATTAATAGTGACCCACGACCCAGATTTTGCTAATAGAACCAACAGAATAGTAACCATGCAAGATGGAAGGATTGTTTAATTGGTTGTATTAACAATATTAAAAATTTAGAACTATTTTTTTAATTATAACAAATGAATTCCATCATCTTTAATTTCTATCAACTTCTCTTTATATAAAAGACCGATGGCTTTCTTGAAGGTTTTCTTACTCATTTTCAATACCGTCTTGATATCTTCGGGATTAGAATTATCGTTCAATCTTATAAATCCACGACTGGCTCTTAATTCGTTTAAGATAATTTCTGAATTGGGTTCGATACTTTCAAAACCTAGAATACGCAAGGAAACATCAATTTTTCCATCAGGTCGAATGGTTTTTATGTAGCCTTTCATTTTATCTCCGGTACGGATAGAATCGTCGTAAACCTCGTCTTTATAAACCAAACCTTTATATTGTTGGTTGATGATGACGTTAATTCCGATTTCAGTAATGTGAGAAATTATCAAATCAACTTCTTCGTTTTTCTCTAAGGTAACATTCTCATTGTTTAAAAACTGATTGGTTTTACTGGAAGCCACTAACCTATTGGTTTTTTCATCCATATAAAGATACACCAAATAACGTTTTCCTTTTTCCATAGGACGGGCCTGTTCTTTAAACGGAACCAAGATGTCTTTTTCCATTCCCCAATCCATAAATGCACCAACTTGATTGACATAATTGACACGCAAAAGTGCAAATTCGTTCAAGAAAATATACGGAACTAAGGTGGTTGCCACAGGGCGTTCTTCGTGATCCAAATAAACAAAAACGGTAATTTCTTCGCCAATTTCAAATACTTTTGGCACGTATTTATTAGGTAATAAAACATCTTCTTTCCCATCGGTAAGGAACAAACCTACCTGAGTATCTCTATTTATCGTTAACGTATTGAATTGACCAATTTTCATAATATGCTTGTAATTTTGACAAATGTACGAAAATGAGTTGGAAGTTGGGAGTTCCTAATTGTACTCTTAATTTAAATATCTATTAGTGGAATTTTGAAATTTCTTATAAAAAATTTTGATAAATTGTAACTTTTAAGTTACCTTTGAATTATGAAAGTGCGAAAAGTCATAGCATATAAGTCTTATTTTGAAGATTTTATAATTGAACTGCCAGAAAAAGTTCAAGATAAAATTTTCAAAATAATAGAGGCTATTGAAACTTTAGAGCGTGTACCTGTAAATTATCTAAAATTTATAGAAGGAACCGAAGGATTATTTGAAGCACGAATTCAATTAGGTAATAATATCTGGAGGGTTTTCTGTTTTTTTGATGAGGGAAAATTAGTTATTCTATTAAATGGTTTTCAAAAGAAAACGCAAAAAACACCAAAAAATGAAATTGAAAAAGCATTGCGATTAATGCACCAATATTATCATGAAAAATCAAATAAAAATGGAAACTAAAAGTTGGAAAGATATTAAAGATACGGTTTATGGTGAAAAAGGAACCGAAAGACGTGATGCACTAGAAAGAGATTTTGAAGGCTTTAAAATTGGTCTACAATTAAAAAAAGCACGTGAAGAAAAACACCTTACCCAATCGGAACTTGCAGGAATTATTGATAAAAAAAGAGAATTTATTTCTCGAATTGAAAATAACGGAAGTAATCTTACTCTTAAAACATTATACGATATTGTAGAAAAAGGCCTTGGAGGAAAAGTGAAAATTCAAATTGAGTTTTAATTTAATGTCACACGACCAAAATAAAATTGAAGTACCAGAATCGGATTATTTATACGTAACCACTTCACAACTTCCTAATTCGGGAAAGGGTTTGTTTACGGCTATTACCATTTATAAAGATGAAATTATATCGGAATTCAAAGGGGATGTTTTGTCGGATGAAGAGGCGGAAATTCGAATTAAAAACGGGACCGATAACTATTTTATGAATCTTCTTAACGGAAGCATTTTAGATTGCCAAAATATTAATTGTTTTGCTAAATATGCTAACGACGCCAATGGTTTTTATAAATCCAAATTTAAAAATAATGCCAAAATAACCTTAGACGAAAACCAGAATGTGTGCCTGATTGCCATTAGAAAACTAAAATCTGGTGAAGAAATTTTCTGTGATTACGGGAAGAAATATTGGAAGAAACATGGTTAAACCAACTCCTTAAAATACTGTAACAAAACCTTATCGTTTTCTAAAGTTGGCGTAAAAACTTCCAATAAAGTGGGTTTTTCGTCATTGTTAAACAAGGTTTTCAAACTATTTTCTAAAGTAATTTCAGTACTAGCCGTCAGGTAATTAAAGCCATACATTTTGGCTAAATGTTCTGCCGTTAAGCAATGGGAAGTTTCAAAAAAAGTAGTAAAAACAGGCGTTTCATTGTGTCCTGGTAAAATTCGGAAGATGCCACCTCCACCATTATTGATTAAAATAATTTTGAAATTCTTCGGAATATAATTATTCCAAAGGGCATTGCTATCGTACAAAAATCCGATATCACCCGCTATAAACACATTTTGTTTTTGGCTTCCAACCGCAGCGCCAATTGCTGTAGAAGTACTTCCGTCAATACCGCTGGTTCCACGATTACTAAAGACTTCAATGCTTTTTTCTATATCAAATAATTGGGCATAGCGAATGGGAGAACTGTTGCTAATTTGCAATTGCGAGTTCTTAGGTAAAGCAGGTAGTACTTTTTCAAAAACTTTAAAATCGGTAAACGGAATTTTAGCAAGATATTCCAAACTTTTTTGTTGGCGTAGTGCTTTTATATTTTGAACCTTTTGATTGTAATTGCTTTCCACCATTTGTGTTAAAGTAAAAATCGATTGAAAAAACATGTTAGGTATTACTTTAAAATGTTTGGTCAAACAACCAAAAGTATCGTAGGCTCTTAAAGTGTCAATATGCCAATGGTGGTTAGGCTGGTATTTTCTTAAGAATGCTTTGATGCGTTTAGAAACAATCATACCACCAAAAGTCACTAAAATTTCGGGTTGAAAATCCAGAAAATCATCGTTTGTAAATGGAGTAATTATGGTGTCAATGGTATTTATAAACTTTGGATGGTGTAAATTGGAAGTCGTTTCAATCATTACAACCACCGAAGGATCATTTGCTAAAGTATCTAAAAATTGTTGTTCAACAGCATTAGGTGCATTAACTCCAACGAGAATTAATTTCTTTTTAGCGATATTCCAAATGGTAGCAAATTCGGATAAATTCTCTTCAATTGTAAATTCTTTTGAAGTAGAACTCATTTTTGGAGCAACAAATAATTCAGTTGTCGTTTCGTATAAAGGTTCTTCAAATGGCGCGTTGATGTGTACTGGCCCTCTTTTGGCGAAAGCCGTATCAATTGCTTCATTGATTAATAAATCATTATCATCAGACGCATTTTCGTTAAGGTTGGCATTAAATAAAGAATGATTGGCAAAAACATTTTCTTGACGAATAGTTTGCCCGTCACCAATATCAATTTTACTTTGGGGTCTATCCGCAGAAATAACAATTAACGGTATCTGACTATAAAATGCTTCTGCAAATGCGGGGTAATAATTCAGCAATGCCGAACCTGAGGTACAAACTACAGCCACAGGTTTATTGATTTGTTGTGCAAATCCGACTGCAAAAAATGCTGCTGAACGTTCATCGGCAATGCTATAACAAGTAAAATTAGGGTTGTTTACAAAACCTATTGTTAGTGGGGCATTTCTAGAACCGGGAGAAATTACAATATTGGTAATGCCTTTGGCACGAAGTAATTCGATTATAGATTGTGCTAAAGGTATTTTTGGGTAGGTCATTTAGAAAGTTTATGAGTTTAAATGTTTAGAAGTTTATTTCTAAAAATTCAAATGCAAAAGTACAAAGTTATTTATTGAGTTTAATTTAAACCATTAAGAAAATTAAGTTAATACTTAACATGGCATAATTTTAAATTGGTTAAAAAATACTATTTTTGGATCATGAAAATCAAAATCAGACCGTATCAAATTGAAGATGCACCAATCATTTTAGAAATTATTAATTATAATATTCTAAATGCAACTGCTTTATACGATTATGAGGCTAGAACATTGGAAAGTCAAGTGACTATTTTAGACGATAAAATATCCAAAGGATTTCCCGTTATAGTTGCTGTCGAAAATGAAATGGTTGTTGGTTTTGGTTATTACAGTGAATTCCGATTTAGAGAAGCCTATAAATTTACCGTAGAACATTCGGTTTATGCCCATCCCAATTATCTTGGAAAAGGCATTGGAAAATTGATTTTAGAAAACTTAATTAATTTGGCGAAAGCCCAAAAACTGCATACCATGATTGGAGTAATTGATGCCGAAAACCTAAACAGTATTGAATTTCATAGGAAATTTGGCTTTGAAATTGCAGGAATCATCAAAGAATCGGGTTTTAAATTCAATCGCTGGTTGAATAGTGTTTTTGTGCAAAAAATGCTTTAAAACGACACTATCCTAAAAAGTGTGTAAGTTAAAAAATATAGGGGTTTGACTTTTTAATTAAAGTTGCACCCTTTTTTCAAATATAGTTAAGAACTGGTTGAGGATTAATCCCCAATTATGGATTGGCATTGACCATTTTTTGGTAGCTT